>NZ_RKJH01000006.1:0-940 GCF_003937785.1 Acinetobacter sp. FDAARGOS_558 | reverse complement strand
CTGCTTCAAGCTGAAGATCTTTTAACTCTTCAATTGATAATTCACTAATTTGCGACATATTCACCTCTTTATTAAACATTAATTACTTGTTGCGGATCCGCAACATTCTTTCTCTACTAATAACTACTGTGATTGATTCTTTCGCCACATACTCGGATATACCGGCTTAGCATCTTGCCAAAGACCAATTTTATTTTTTCGTGCGTATGACTCTAGATCCAACATTATTGGATCATCTAAATATTCACGAAAGGCCCATGCCATACCATTTTTAACCATTATCCTATTAATAGGATCCACACCTACTAGAACAGTTCCTATCAATCGATGATACTTGTCATATCCTTTTTCCTGGATATAAACATTTCTATTAAAAGTTAAATCTGATAAAGCTTGCTTAGCCTTTGCTCCAAATGGCTGGCTTTTTTCTGGTGCATCAATATCTGCTAGACGCACCTTTATTTGATTATTTGATCTGTCTAAAACTGTTATTGTATCTCCATCAGTCACACCAATTACTCTTGCAACAAAGTCAGCGTTAGCAATGTTACTTACTAACAATAAGCTACCTAAAAATATCTTTATTCCAGCTACTTTCATAAGGTCAGTTTCCGCTAACAATATATAGTTTTTTTGTTTTATGATGATCTTCAAGCATTTGTTTTTCAAGAATATCTATTCCGTTAGTTAGATCAATGCAATCCTGGCATATATATTCTTTATTAAAACAATTTTCATCTTGCTCAATTTCCTGAAAACTTTGTGAATATTGATCACAAATCGAGCATGTCTTAGGAAACTGTATTAATTCACCGTTCATAACTTTTTCCTCACCCTCATCTGTACTAAATCAATTACTTGAAATTAATGATCTTTTTTTAACACCCATTTTCTTCACAAGTTGTTTCGCCAACATAGGTATTTCCGCTTTCACAGCTTG
>NZ_RKJH01000005.1:0-12790 GCF_003937785.1 Acinetobacter sp. FDAARGOS_558 | reverse complement strand
TGAGTTTGTATTCGTTGAACCAGTTGCTGTGTCATATGTCGCACCAACGCCATATACAGAATCTGTACTCTGTCCATATCGGTTTTCGTTGCTTCTGCTTATTGATTGGCCTGTATGAAGAGATTGCGCTGTTGTATCTTCAAGCTTTTGAGTATTCATAACTCCAGATGGGGTTAGTGTATGGCTAGTTCCATACTCATTTGTTAAAGTTGTTAAACCTCGGCTTTGTGAAAGATTGCTATCATATTTGTTCATTGAAGTGTTGTTGACTGAAGATGAATCAATATTAGTTTCACCCAATGTCATATTACCCATTGCCATTGAACTGCCGATCGACGAACCTGCTGAGGTAAAGCGCCCAACTATTTGATTTCCAATTGCAGCTATATCACCATAAAATCCTCGTGCTATCCATGCAGCTAGAGGTATAGTTAGAATTACAAATAATCCAATAACAGTTTGAATATCAACGACTGTGGAGTCTAATACCCCCATTTTAGTAAAGGGAATGCCCTCACTAAAATCTAGAGCTTCTGCTTTCCGTCTTAGATATAGCATTGAAGCATGATTAATTAATGCGAAAATTAGAGGAAAAAGGCCAAGCGTTAAAAAGCTTGTAAAGTAACCGGATAAAATATTTACTGCCGTACTCGGTTTTAAAACTATTAACATGACCGCTATTGGGAATGTTGCATATAGAACAACTTCTAGCCAATTTCTCACTATCGGAATGACTTCAAATGCTAATTTTGATAAAACTGCGGCTGCACCTTTCATTTGTTCTGAAGCTGCTGCTGCACCTGCCGATGCCATTAATTCTTGTATACGAGTTTGATCATTAATAAGTGCCGGTAATTCAGTATTTGCATCTTTCATAATGTTATTAAACATACTTTGTTTAACAGCATCAGAAGCACTTTGATTAGCTCCAAGTATCCAGCTATAACTTGTTCCAACAGCATTTGTATACATAGATAAAGCAGTCGCTTCATTAAAATCTATAAATGCATTTTTTCCGTAATAGCGCATTGCTGCTGCAATACCATCGTTAACTTGTTGCTTTAATCTTGTTGCTCCTTCGACACATGTGACGGTTTCAGGTGCACCTTTCAAAATACCCAGAGTTACAAATCGCGCTGGATTTGTATTGGAAAATAGCTTGTTCCAACTATCTGTTTTTTGCATCAAATCTTCAGCATTCAATACCCCATCTTGCATGTCGTAAATTGAACATTCTTTGATATATTGCATAATATCAGCACGCAAACTAGGACTAGTGATACTCATTTTATTTGTGTTTCTTATTAGGGCTTGACCAAAGCCCATATCACCAGTTCCTGTTAAACTTAGGCTGCTAGGTACGGAAGTAAGTGTTTCATATTCTTTAGTTATCCATCCCGTTGTGAAATTTGTTGTGAATGCTCCCATTGCTAACAGCCAGGGAACATTACCCACAATTTTTGGTGGCTCTTGCTTAAGTTTATCAACTACGGCCACTGAACTAACCGGCGCCATAATGATTACTACAATAAAGTAAGCCCAACCAAAATTTCTAACAAACTTTCCTAAATCTCTATCTAAAGCAAATACAAAAAGCGAAGCCATGATCGCAGTTAAAAAGATGAATTTTAAAGCCCCTACCCAGTCGCTACTTCCCATGAGAGATGCAACAGCATTAAGGATTAAGTAGGTACTTTCAACGTTCCAGTACGTTTCAATTGTAAAGTCCATAATTATTATCCCTACTTATTTATCTAATGTGTTAGCGAAGACAATTGACTGTCTTAAAGCTGGAGCTAAATTTGAATGTAAAGTTCGCTCCATATGCTGAACTTCCTGGGCGATATTAAATGAGACATTGGAACGTGCGTAAGCAACTTGCGTGCTTTGGTTCAAGTCTGCTCTTGTTTTATCTAAGGTTTCTCTAATCTTAGTAACTTCTTGAGCAGTTACAGCATCAGCCGTTCCAGCAATAATATTGCCTAAAGCAGCTTCAACCATCTTTGAAGTTATTTCAAAGTAAGCAAGAGCATATTTCGCTGCTATCAGTTCTTTGTACTGGTCTAAGGCCATCATTGCAGCAGTACTATCACCACCATATCGAGTATTCAGTGCTATGATTTTATAGATCGGAATATCTGTTAAATTGATGAATTGAATGATTCCACCAGCATCAGTAATTGGGCGACGTTGCGAAATAGCATCCGCTAGTAATCTCATCTTTTCATCTACTAGCGAATAGAATGTTTCATTAGTTGTTAAGTTGTCTTGAACAAGAGATGTACATTCATCTTCACGTGTACCATCGACACAACGCCAAACTGGAAATTGTGCTTGTGAACTTGCACTAGTACCAATGAGTGTAGAAATATTATCGATTCTTCGCGGATAAGCGACTATTTTAGGCGTTCCATTGGTTGGATCTTCAGTTATAACTACTGTACCCACCATTGCCATGATTAAGTATTTTTGGTCTGTAGGTAATGCTGAAATTTTTGATAATGCTTTCCAAGTCAAGTTACCATCCGGTATATGATTTTTCATATTTGGATCTTGATTAGATAAATTATCTAAAGTTTGATTTGTTTGTTGTGAATTTCCCTTATTCTTGGTCCATGCTTCTGTCATATCACTGAAGATATTTTTTATTGTTCCAAAATTCATTGAAGATTGTTCGCGTCCACGCAATGCAACAGTAGAAGTTGCTGCATTAACAATCCCTTTCGCTGCCTCACACGAATCAATGTTCATTCTATTAATTTGTTGAGAGGCAGATTGAAGAGCTTGCAGAACGTTATCGCAAGTCGGACATAAATTTTGTAAAGCTAATTTAAAGCCATATCCCAATGCATTTGAGCCGATATTTTTTAGCATGGCTACAAATTGTTCTTTATTTACAAAGCTGAAGCCACCCATATACAAGTCAATGCCGCCACAACCAGCATTAGCTGAAGGAGGGGTAATAGCAGCTAGATTATATGTGGTGTTGGGAGTTCGCATAAACAAACTCCCACCTGTCATATAATTCATAGTCTGGCCCTGGATTGCGGTTGGCTGAGTAACATTTCCACGCGCATTTATTTGGTCAAAAACTTCTTGCATTGAGGCTGGATCGGCATTTGCAGAAACCGTAATACCAAATAGAACACCTATAATTAATGCTTTAATTTTCATAACATCACCTTAAGCCGTGAGGCTCCTTTATTATTAAGATACTTGAATTGGTTTATCGCAATTCTCATCAGAGGTTTTAGTACCACTTAATTCTGGTTTTTTAAGTTTTCTGCTCCTTTCGTTTAATGAACTAGAATGTAAATGTTGCGGATCCGCAATCTTAGTTTTACTAGACGTTAATTCTTTATGTTCATTACAAAAACGGCCAGATTCAACTTTGATTAATCTATTTTTCTGAAGTGAATGAGCTGTTTCTCTTTCACTATTAATCTTCAAAAAAACATCTTGCATTGAGTTTGAGCCAGCGAACATAGGGCCAGAACAAATCAAAGATAAGGAAATTACTATTAATTTTGCTTTCATAGAGACACCATAAGCCCTTCGGCTCTAATTAATTAAGTTTAAAAATCTTGACCTGGTTGGGTATTTGTAAGTACCCAAATTCTTTCTATGACTTCATTTAAAGACATTACACCAAATCCAATCGGTGCGTGATCTTTAGTTTTTTTAGATGCAATAAAGGTAGCGGGTACTTTTTCAATACCCCATTTTTGTACCACTGCACGGCCATCTACAGGATTTGGAAAGTCAGGTAATCCAGCTCCATCAACACTAACGCCAAGCACTTCAAAACCATACATTTGTGATAATTGTTTAAGTATTGGAGCCATTTGATGACAGTACGGACAGTCTGATCTGAAGAAGAATATCAATCCTTGTTCTTTACTTAAGTTCTTAAGATATCCATCAATTTGCGTTTGCTTTGCCTGTGCTTGAACTTTAATCGCTGCATTATTAGATGGGTTTCTTAATGAATAATCATAGTCTGGATTCTGATAAACTACTCGTCTCCATTGGTCTGTAAATACAGTTGCTTTGTTTTGTACAAGATGCCATGCATCAAGATAATTTTTGATGTTCTGTTCTGTCGGATACATGACTGCTATATCTTCTCGTTTTTTTAACTCAGCTCGAAGTTCAGTCGCAGTCTTTAATTTATTTAAATCAGTAATAGGATCAAATAAAGGAGCTTGTTTAGGAGTTCCCTTTTTTACTTCCTGAACCGGCGTTTCTTCTTTTGGCTTATTACAATACCAGTTGACTTTAGTTCGATCACAATTCCAAACAGAGTCATAATCCAATACATTATTGGCTTTTGTTAGCTGAGTTAGCCCACTAAATACAACCATTGAAGCTAAGATTAATTTATTCACTGTAGTAACCTCCGACGGCTTGCTTATTTACCCGTTCTCTAATCTTTTCTGCTTTATCTCCCAAATCAACGTTTTTTGGCACTACTGAGTTTTGAAATTCAGTCATATCAATTTTAGAGAAATCTAATTTTTGCAATTGCTCAACAGTAATTCCTTCACAAGTTTCTAATGAAAGACCAAGCTGTTTTCTGCCCTCTCGGTTAATTATCTTTGCCAAGATACTTTTGAAACAGCAATAGGAACGACTCTCTTCAGTACAACCAAAAATAGTTTTTGATGAGCACCATGTCCGCGCATGAGTACATAAACTACCGCCACGTTTTACGGCCAAGTCCCGTTCTTCTTCGTTACATTGAAGCCATCCACCAGTCAGATCTCCCTGAAGGTTTTTCATCATTGAATCATCGTTATATAAATCATCATATTGATAAGTTGAGCCTTCTGTTTGCTGAGCTGCTTGTTCCGGGTTATTACCCATAGCTTGAGTTTGCTTACTTCCAGTTGCATTGTTTGAAGCTTTAGAAACGTCAACTTTTATTTCTTTACAACAGCTCATGATGTTATGACCAGCTAATAGCTTTACAGTACATGTTCCCCCTTCTCCATTGAATACTCTCAACGAACCTGTTGAATCTTTTTCGCCATACACGCCCGCTTCTCGCGTAGCTTCCATCATTGCAATTGCTTGACCAAAATCTTTATCCGGTTCTGAAGATTCTTGATAGCATTTACCGTCAGTACATTTAGCCTCTACACATACTCTTCGATTTTCTTTTCGTGCTTCTGAAGTTTTGCATTGATATGTTTGACTATAAGTTAAGCAATTACCTGCTGAGTCTTTGGATGAACAAACACTTTTAATTTGAGAACAACCAGCATCTATTAAGTTTTGACAATCAGACACATTAGTTTTTTCCGCACACATGAATTGTTTTTCTTCATAAACACATTCGCCATCAATTGTTTTTTTGCATTCTGATTTTATCTCTTTGCATGGTTTAATAGTCGGGTTGTATTTATCATAACAACCATTAACCTTTTGTTTTTTACATGCGCACGCAATTCTTGTTTTAATATTTACACTTGTCCACCAATCTGTGCGTGCATTCCAGTTTTCAAGTCTAACTGTATTAATGCCTTCTTTGATGAATGGTTTTAGATCCACATTCGTTGTTCCTGAGCAACAATGAGCGCCCCCCCAATTAAAACTCCATGCTTCTTTACCATTGATATAAAGTCTTGAACCGTCGTTATTCATAAAATCAGTGAGGCGAAATTCAGCCAAAGATTCCAGATTCTTAACTTCAAAACTATATTCGGCAGTATGTACTCCTTTAGAACCATCAGTTCCAAATAGGCCAATTTTTAAAAAGCCATTTTCCATTGTGATTGTTGAATTATGAAATGGTTTAGTCACTTTTAAAGTAGTATGATCAATTCCGCTTCCATCTTCTCCACAAATCATGTCTTTTATTGGAGAAATACAATCAGTAAAGAGAATTTTGTTTATGCAGCTTTCTGTAGAACTAGTTGAAAATACTGAGCACTGTTTATTTTCAAAAACTGGTTTAACATCGAATTCTTTATTGAAACAAAACTGATTTGTAGAACCTTCAATGCTTGCTTGTGTAGCACTTTCACCAGATACCTTTATAGTTTCCTTAGAGTCTTTTACTAGGGGATCTTTTTTTGGATCAATTTCATAAATTGGTCTAGATGTAGCACTCTTATTAACTAAATTAATAGCCTCACATTCCAAGTTAAGTTGATTGCTTCCACTCATATTTTGGTTTTGGCAGTTCGTAACTTTCTGGTTTCCAATACTATTAACGTTTCCCATTCCATTTTGATAATAGGCGGATTCAGGTGCGTTAGTTGAAAAATTTGGTACTGTATTCTGACCATTTTGAGAATTTACTAAAGAGGATGTGGACTCAATAGAATTTTGGCCAAAATCTCTCCCTTCCTCTTCTGCTGTTTTTGCATGTATGACGCTTGACATACATGCAAAACTCAATATTGTTGCTAATACATGATGTTTCTTAATCATTGATTAGCTCCTTTTAAAAAGGTCAGATATCTCTTTGCGATCTGACTCAATTCAGCCGTTTCTTTTTTCTCCATTTGTTCTAAGGCATATTCAAGACTTATATCACCCGTAATTTTGCTATGATTTTCGGGTAATACACAGCCTTCTTCATCTAGATTTTCTTCTGCCCGTGGTTTTACTAAAACTATAGCCGGTACTGAATCAACCCGGTATTGTTTAAACGCGTTAGGGTTAATTTGAATATTGGCTGATTTAACGCCTATCTGGGATATGGCTTTCGCCATTTCCATGTAGTTACCGTCTTTAAAACCTCTAAAGACAACTACGCCACCAGCCTTAGTAACATCTGTCACTAGTTTGTTTAAAGCATCTTTGGGCATAGATAAGCTTGCAAAAGCTAAAATACCATCAACATTTTTCTTATTTTCTGCTTTACGTTTATATCTTGCTGCAATGTCATCAAGATTTATACCATTTGGTTTTTGAACATTAATATTTGGAAAGTTGTTAGGACGTGCCTCAACACTTTTAAAAATTTCAATTTGCTTTCTTGCTTTTTCTTGAGCCATTTCCCAATCAGACTTTTTGAAAGTCTGATTTTTTACTTTATCCATTTCCTTTTTAATTTCTTGTTCGCTAGGAAAATCTGCACTGTGTACATTGCAAGACAACAAACAAATTGATGCTAGGATTAATTTTTTCATTCTAGTTACTCCTTTTAATACACATAGAACGGTGAAATAGGGCCCAAACAGCAATTTTTCTTTCTGAATAATTCATATGAGAAATGTTCGCCAGTTACCGGCCATGATTTCCCGGCACCCCATACACTTGTCGTTCTGCCGAATGGCTGACAGCATTTACCATTAATTTTTTTAGTTTGTGCCACTGGATAGAGCATCTGATATTTATATGCTGTTTTATCCATAATTGGTTGCGGATAAACGCCACACAATCCAGCTTCTCCATTGGTTCCCCAAGTTAGGAACTGACGATGCATTTTTGCTGCTAATCGTTGTGCAATTAGTGATGAAGCTTGAATATGACTAACATGTGCGCCAACGTTCCCATTTAATGGATAAATTGAACCATTACATCCAGCACACCAGAACAGACCATTTGAACCAAAACCTGCTGATGCTAATACGCAATCCCCTGCACATGCAGCTTGTGTAAGTGGGTTTGTGAATAAGGCTGCTTCTGGAGATAAAATTGCAGACAACTCATCATCATTCCACATCGGATCCAACTCAGTCATATATCCGATATCAAAGTATCCAGTTTCAGTACATGGATGCTCATAGATCACTTCTAACCACATCATGATTGGATCTGTATACCAGTGCGCTTGATAAAATGAGTGCCTATTGTTGTCATCATGCAAACGTACTTCACCTTCCGGTGCTTCTACACCTACGTCCAATTCAGTTCCTAATGAAACCATACAATAAGGAGTACGAGTTACATCTACTCGTCTTACTGGCTCCCAAAAACCTGTTTGAATTCCTAGATAGATTCTTGGGATCGCACAACTACAGAACAATTGCGATGGATTACTATTATCTTCTTGTCCACCTTTCCACAATGGCATTCCTCCCATGCTGATAGGAAAAATGCAAGACCAACAGATATCGCTAATTGGATTAGCAAATTCGCCTGGGCAACGTAAGCTTTTAGATCCATTATTATTTGATCCAGAGTCAGCGGCGAAGCTTAAATTAGTGAAAATTAAAAGGAATAAAATAGTAAAAAATTTCTTCATTTCACTAACTCCTTAGCTGGGACTTCACTAATCTCAAGCATTTTTCCATTTTGTCTAACAATCGATGGTACAGATGTAATTTGTAATCGCTTTGAGATATAACCGTACTGGTCAAAGTAGACTTGACGTTTCCAAGCTCTAGTCAAATCGAACCAAGAGCCATCTACTAAAATTGGAGTAATTCGATTTTTATACAATTCAGTTAATTTTTTTACCGCTTGTACTTGTTCTGGATCTGAGCCTTTAAAAAGAACTAGTGTTTTAGTCATGGTCACGGTATCCAATGGATTTACACTTGTTCCTGCTCTAGCAACCACAACCCCTTCATCAGTTTTTATGTCATTAGATAAGTGCATGGTTGGGTCAAATAACCTGACCTTCTTTACTGTAACAGTAGAAATATTTTCAACTGGTTTTGGGTTTTTAGCAGAGTTCATGGCACGTGAAACAGCTTCTTGCTGTTTCCGCTTTAACTCACCGGTTTTCTCAAGAGCCTTTAATTTCGTATAAATTTGCTCTAATGCATCCGGCTCTTGAATTTTATATACAGCTCCATTAACCCCTAAATCTTTGGAATTAGAGTTAAATGAAATCGCTAAAATTGGTAATAAAAAAAGATATTTAGAAAATTTCATAAGCTTTCCCCAAAATATATTGCTTGTTAATTGTTCCGACCTTTGCGTAACGACTATCAAGCGAGTCTTTATGAGGAGTGCTTACAAATATTTCATTTTTAGGAATTACTTGTGATGAGATAACTTCGAGCTGAAGCTTTCCATCTGCACTTTGTTTTTTTGCTCTACCAATGTATTTATCATTTATAAAGACGTCTCGATCTTTAACAACGATACGATCACCTTCAACACCTGATACAATTTTTACAAAAATAACGTCTTTAGGATATTTGATCTGGCCTTGCCATAAAAAACCAACTAAATCACCCTTTTGTACAGGCTCACCTTTTTTAATTACATATACTTTCCCACTCAAGCTTGTTGTGTGATTGACCGTATAGATAAACCATTTTTGGCATAACATTAGCCCTACACTGACAATCAACATCAAAACAAATGTCACTAGTAAGACGTTTACAACCTTAAACCTTTTAACTTCATTATTCATGAATACACCCTAAGCCGTCAGGCTCCTTAATCAAAAAATCTGTCTAATTATTTTTGATAGATTGTTTCTCTAACCTGTTGTGTGTAATCTTTTACACGATTAGTATCACTTAAAAGCGCTGCTTTATTAACCAAAATACATTTGCATTCATCACTGATTTTTTGAACTGCACTATTAAGTTGCTTAGTAAATTTTTGATTTTCGATATCTGCTATTTTTGATTGTTGAGCTAAATCAACATTTGCTGAATCAAGATTTTTAACGCCTTGATATAACAAGTCTGTTAGCTTTTTCTCATGTTCTTTTACCAGTGTCAGAATATCGATCGTAGCTATCTTTGGACGTTTCATATCATTGTAATAATCCATAGCTCCCGCAATAACTATTACGATGATTGTTAAAACTAAACCTTGAGTCATTTTTTGCATAGTTGAAAGTTTCATACTTCTTCAGCCTCTTTTTTACGCATTAAAGCGTATGTTGCTTCTGTCATACTCATGCCTTTATTCGTGCATTCTTCAATGAAGTTGTAGTCGTCTTTGTTTGTTGATGCCATAGCTAAAGAAAACGGATCCGCAACATGTCTTACGATGTGCTGACCGTTTGGTGAAGTAACCATAATTTCTGAATACCAACCGTGGATACTTTCAATTGACTTAATTTGTTTAATGACAGCTTCAGAAAAGTTCGCTTTTTTCTCTTGAAGTAACTTTTCAAAGCTTTGTTCATCTTGGCGTAAGAAGAATTTCCAGTCTGAAGAATTATATGCAGCTCTAGCAGCATCATTCGCAAATGCGTCATCAATACCTTGAGTACCCATGCCAAATGAACCAAAGTATTTACGTGCTCTACGATAACCTTCTTCAATAAAAGCTGCTGTTTCTTCTGTATCATCAAGTAGTTGCCATGCTTCATCTACAAACACGATTTTCCCTTGAGATCGCGATAAATACATATCTCGCATGATTCGGTTCATAACACCGAAAAGCACAACCGTTTTTAATTCAGGTGAGTCTTTTAGTTCTTCCAGTTCGAGATATATCATCTCGTTATTCATATCGATGTTGGCTTTACCATTAAAGTAACTTCCATACATCCCGTTTGTTTTGAAATTTTCTAACTGAGTACCAAGAGCCCAACCTCGTGCATCAATATTTCCGTTTTGATCTCTAATTTCTTTCAAGAAGTCAGAGATTTGGTCTACGCCATTGTTATTGCGGAATTTTAACCATGTCTCTCTAATAGCTCTTGAAAGGAGAGCTTTATCGTAATCGTCTAATGGTTTGGATGGTGAAGCCATTTTTGCATACATAGGCAAGAGCATTTTCATCTCTTGGGCAAATGTATTTAAGGTTCCTTCTTTTTCCGAAAGTTCCTCATCTTCAATTACCTCTAGCCATGTGAAAGGATTCATACAAATCTTTTCGCGCTTTGCGAAATCAATTGCTTGTCCTTTACCGAGCGCTACGAAGTTTTTAAATGAGCGTCCTACGTCAATAATATATATTTTGAAGCCCAAGCTTTTGTAAGCTGCCAAAATTTCAAGAGAGAAAACAGATTTACCAGCGCCTGACGTACCACAAATATAAAAATTATAGTTCCCCTGTTTATTTGAAAATAAATCAAAAAAACAAGGTGTTCCTCTGCGGCCAAATACCATAATTACCGGTTTACCGAAACCTTGCCATTCTGACAAAATTGGCATCATATCTACGGCATTAATAGTTGTTTTAGTCGTAATCAGCTTTAATTTCTTCAAATCATCTCTTGCCTTTTTTGTCAAAATCATAGGCATTGATGAATAAAGAAGTGGCAGTTGTAAGCAAGATAACGGCATTACGCTAAAGCCGTTTGACTTCCATAAATTGTCAACGTTTGCAGAATAACTATCTAGTTGTGATCTTGGAGCGAATATCCCGATTGTATGATAGAGCTCGCACATCCCTCCACCTTTATGTAGGTGATATGTGATCGCATTCCAATCTCTAGCAATTTCAGCATACTCAGGCTGCCATTTTGCCATTTTACTTTCAGCATTCTGTGTTGAACGAGCTTGCTTTATTCTTGCTTTGGTTTCAGAAGATGTTTTATCTAAGATATGAATACCCATCGAAATTATGTAAGGGCATGGATACTGAAGGGAATTTTCAAAAAAATCGCCAATTACATTTCCCATTTCATAAAGATGTTTGAATTTTGGATACCTCATAACTCCAAAACCACGAAATGCAATTCGATTGTCTTCTTCTAGATCTTCATCGTCATCTTCTTCAATCCATTCAGAATCATAGACTCTTACTGATCTATTAGTTCCCTTAGTTTTATCAATTATAGGTTGACCAAATACTATTTCAGACACACCAACTGTTGCTGAATGACCACGTGGTGTTAACTGACTTTTTATTGATTCTAGACGATTATAATCTTCACTGTAGTATGAGCGAGAAACTTGGAATTCATGTTCTGGTGGAACGGTTCTAAATAAACTCTCAGGGTCAAGCATTGGCTTAATTATTTTAAGCAGTAACATTGGTGTTAAAACAATATTAGGTAATTTAGCTTGTTGTAGTTGAGCACTTGTCTGATGCAACAACTCTTCCATTTGCTTAATTAGTTGTGGGTCTTTATAACTACCCGAACGTGTAACTGATAGAATAATTTTTGGTTTTTTAATAACGTAATATGAGTCTCTTCCGAACTGTGGCCGTCCTTTACGAGACTGGATATGTTTGATTCGATTCTTTGCAAATTCTATTGCGAAATCAGACACTTTACCATTCTGATATTCCGCAACACGTAAATCCAAGTACTCTTGAAGATCATCTTCAAAAATTGTATTACCGAAGTTTAATATCTGAATACCTGTTTCCGCAGGGAAACTTGAAATAATAGATACTATGCGAGAAACGAAGTCCTCATTTGATCCTGTCTGCGGTATGATTTCTAGAGCAAAGCTTACGGAAGGGCCATCATTATAATAAAGACTTCTTTTCACATTAAACATGTTGTATTTAAATATCTGATACATGCCGTAGCTTTCAAGAATCTTATTCGTTAAATCTACAGTTGAGAATTTTTTACCTGTCGGATCATCACCTAATACGTGGACCTTAAACCAGTTTGCGAGCATGGCTCTAAAATTGATTAGTTTGTTATTTCCAGTCATAAGTTAATCTCACTGTCTAGTAAACTTAGAGATATCGACATTCAAGTCTTTTATTTCAGTATTTATTCCATTCAAAATTTCTTTACTATTTGGCTGGCTATTAACTGAAGCATTTACTGGTATAGGACCATCTGAACCTGTTTTAGTAGATTGCGGATCCGCAACTGTAATGGCTGGACTTGAATAGTTTGAAATTGGGGCTCCAATTGGTGCGTATGCATCTTGTAGACGTCGAGAATTGTGTTCAATCATCCACTTCCAATTGTCGATTACTAGATAGAAATATTGTTGATCGAATAAAG
>NZ_RKJH01000004.1:0-20588 GCF_003937785.1 Acinetobacter sp. FDAARGOS_558 | reverse complement strand
GGCATTATCGTTATTTAGCTCATAAACATTTGAACTTGGATACTATCGAAGCAACGATTGATAACAAACTTGGTTCACGCCGAGTAAAAATGTCAGAAAACTTATTTAGAAAAGACATGAGTTTGCTTGAAGTTGCTACGAATTTAAAATTGATGCTAGAAGAAGGCGTGGCAGAGAATCCAAAGTATAGTTATGACGATTTAGCTAATGAAATTAATAAGTCAAAGACATGGGTTTCTCGAAGATTACAATTGCTTGAATCAGATGATTATCTAAAAAGCCTTATGGCTAATAAAATGGTAAATGATGCTGAAACTGGCACGATCATTAAAAACTTATTAGCTGAGTATCCAGAAGAAGTTAAAGCGTTAGTAGCAGATCATGAAGGTGCTATTTCATCAAAATTAGCCCGTGTATGGTCTAAAGAGCTGAAGGGTGAAATTATTACCTCAAGCACTTCAGACGTAACACAGTCATCTTTAGAACTTCAGAATTCGCCAAAGGCTGGTGAAAAAAATGAAGATAGTAAAGTGGACAATACTCAAGAGCTCATTACCGAAACTAAAGAGACTTTACAGCAACCTGCAAAAGTTCAAGAATCGGTTGAAAATACTGAAGCAGTGAAAGATGAAAAATCTTTTACGACTACTACTCAAAAGCAAACAAAAGAGATTGTAAAACAAGCAAATGAAAAGGCATTTTCAGAGCTTGAGACAGCTTATTTTAATGGTATTTTGGAAAGTTACGTCAGTATTTTAGATTTAACAGAAAGCGAAGATGAAGACTTAGTATCAGTAGCTTGTGGCTTTTTAAGAAGCTTTAATGATGAAAATACAGCTAATTTGTTTTCGTGGAAAAGCTTAATTCAATATCCAGTACTAGTTAATGAGTTGGCGACTATTTTAGATTCTATGGCGCAATTACATGTATTTGTTCCATCTTCTAATGTTGAAGACTCTCGTATGCAAGTTATTTTAAATCAACAAGACCTTATTTAAAACAACTAACAAGGGGGGCGACCTCCTTGTTTATTTAATAATTCAAAAAGCTATAGAGCTGAAGAGCTTAAGGAGAAACTATGAAATCGTTAGCTTGCAACATGTGTTTAATTACATTTAAAAGCGAGGATTAAAATGAATATTAATTTTAATACTGAAGAATTCCTTGCTACAGCAAAACAGGCTACACACTCACCAGCTTTGTTCCATAAGAAGTCTATGCATAGTCCAATCTATGCAGAAATCCAATTTGATATACCGTTAAACTATATAAGCTCTAAAACTGTACACTTGCGTAAAAATGGTTTTAAGGAATTAAATTGTGCAACGTTTAAAGGTATTCCTGATCTAGTTGATTCTAAAGTTAAGCAGGTTTCAATTCCACTTAAAGACTTAGGGCCGGTTGCAATCACACCGATGCCAGCAATTGGGATTTACTATGAGCTTAATAAGCGAAATAAAGACTATGGGAATGCACTTTTAGAAGTAACAGTTGAAGATCGAGAAAGATCCTTTTCTGATTACAATGAGTTAATTGAGATTTCACAGGGAAAAATTAATAGCTTTAATACACCTGAAATTACTTTAAGACCTATTGAATTTAGTAAATCAAAACTACCTGATGATGAGTTTTGTTTAACTGTTTTTATTGATGATGCTAATTTAAGCAGTAATTTAATAGCAACAGGTTTACCAAGTGTCACATCTATTGCGAGCTTCTTTAATTATGTTGAATTAAAGACAGGCCAAAAAGTTGATTTTGCGATTGGAATTTCTGGTACTGAAAAAAATCAAAATGTCTCAGTGCGTGAGAAAGTAATTAAATATCCAAGAACACGTACAAACGTAGGTGTCGGCCAAGTTGATCAGAGCAATGGAAAATTAGCTCTACATTTAATTATTAGCTGTGAGAGTCCAAGTGCTGCCAATCAAGTACGAGATTATATACTTAATGAAGATATACGCATTGCAACTGGACTTGTTTATCAGAAATCAATTTGTGATTTTGTACCAGAAAATACCTATTGGTTATATGAGGCGGATCCAAAAACAGTAGATGACGATTTAAGAAACCGTTATGTATCCGGTTTTCCTGTATTTCAACCAGATACTTTAGATTATGCAATGCAATTGTATGGAACAAACATAGTTGATAGTAGACATAAATATACCGTTACTTCAAACGGTTATGCACTATTAAATGCACCTACATTCTCAACTTATTCAAGAAGTGAAACAAAACTTCACTGCTATGCAGAAATACTTTACGCAGTTTGTTATTTAAGTGAAGAGTACTTGCCGGACAACTTATTTTGGAAAAAGAAAGAAGTACCTGGGCAGTTGGTTTATTGGTCATCTTTATAAGTAGTGATTAAAAAATGGTTAAATGGGTTAGTGCCTGGTTCTTGGTTATTAATATTTACTCTCCGAATAAACATGCTGTTTATACGATACCGTTCCAATCAGAACAAGAGTGTAAAAAAGAAGTACTTAAGCGTTTAAAACATGATGCTGGTAACGAAATTCTTAGCGTTAAGTTTGGTTCAGAGGTAAAAGAGCGAAGATCATATAGCTGTGATAAAGGACAATTACCCGTATATCCAGTTAAGTAAAATATGCTGTAAGGAGAGCTGAAAAGCTTGAGGTGTTTATGAAAGAACTTGTAATAGTCCTACGTTGGTTCATCGGATTTTTAACATTTCTCTTAGGATTGATGACTTTAATCCTATTTCTTAAATATATATGGGACCTTGTAATAATTAGAAATATTATTCTAATTGTACTTAGTTTCGGACTTTTCGGTATGTCTTTGGATATAAAAGAGGATGATGATAGAAAACTTACTTTGCTGCTTTTAATATCTACCATTTCTATGGTCGGTTTTACAAGTTGGACCTTATTTAAACAGATATTGAATTAATTAAATTAATTATGAGTCGCAAGACTTAAGGAGTTTTAAAATGTTAAATAATGAATTAACAACACAAGTATTTTCAATTGAAAATGAAATGGAAAAACTTGATCTTGATATTGATAGAAAAGATGAAGTTTTAGCAATAGTTGAAAACTTAGATCTAATTAAGAACCCACAAAAGGTACTTGAGTTGGGGGCTAATAACCGTGATTCGTTAGCTGATCTTTCTAACCAAATGCTGTCATTAGTTACTAATGATCAGTTGGGAGTTATGGGAGAATTAATGACGGATATTACTGTAAAATTAAAAAGAACAGACTTTTCCATTGGTAGTGATAAATCAAATATACCGTTGATAGGGGGGCTGTTAGCAAAAATTGGTAATTCAAAAGACAGGCTTATTACTAAATTTAAGACAGTAGAATCACAATTAAATGATAATTTATTGCAAGTAGCAGAAGCTCAGAAAGGGTTGCAATTAAATAATGATAGCTTGACGAAATTATTTGAGCATACAATTTCTGTTTATACTCAACTAGGTTTTGCTGTCATAGCTGGTCGATATAAAAAAAATGAGCTTATTGGCTTGATTGAGTCACTTAACAGTGAAGGTACAGATCTAGCAAAGCAAAGAGCAAATGCATATTCACAAATCTTAGAGCGTTTAGATAAGCGTATTACGGATCTAGAATTGTTGAGATTAAGTGCCTTACAAACGTTGCCTCAGATTACTTTTTTGCAGAACAATAATATTGCGTTAATTGAAAAGTTCCAAACTATATCTGGCTTAACTATTCCAGCCTGGCAAAGACAATTAATGTTGGCCTTGAATATTTTAGATCAAAAGAAATACTCACAATTAGGTGAGGAAATTGATAATTTCACAAACGAAACACTTCTAGAAAGCGCGAAAGATTTTAAAGAAACTTCAATTCATATTGCAAAACAAAGCAATCGCCAAGTTATAGATATTGAGACACTTCAGAAGGTGCAGCTTGATACATTAACTGCTTTTGAAGAAGTTATGGCAATCAACAAAACTTCAGCTCAGAAGCGAAAAGAAACACAATTACAGGCACAACAATTAAATGATCAGCTCAAAAGCCTGGTCGTTGCGGATCCGCAACAATTAAAAATCAGTGCAGATTAACGGGGAAATGTTATGAACACTAAGTACTTATCTGCATTAAAAACAAATTTCATTAATGAAAACGAACTAGACTCATTATTAAGTGAAATTCAGGATTTACCAGGTCATCCGCAATCCCTTACGACCTTACAAGATTGCGGATATAAAATGGGTGTAATCCATGAAGATTACTTTAACGTAATGTCATCATTCACATTTCAACAATTTGAAAAAAGTAAGAGATCTATTCTATACGTCTACGATAAAGAACTAGTTTATAAACATATACAAGCAATACAGAAAGCTAAATATGTACTACCTTTAATTCTTAAGCAGTATGAAAATACAGAGCGAAAACTTAAAGAACTTATCGAAGGTTGTATTGCTGAAAAACAAAAGTATCAAAGGAACTTTGAATTACGTCAAAGACTTAGAGAGGTCTTACAAAAGAAATTAAGTGAACTGACTTCTGATAATGAAGATGAGTATAAAAAGCTATCTAAGCTTAATGATTTAAATAGCCTGCAAATTGTGAACAGTGACTTAAGCCTTAAGTCTTTTGATATGGCTATTAATCTTGCTAAAGATAAATTGGGTAACTTTGATATAGCGAAGACACACGGGGATATGTGGAACACCAATTATTCTATTAAAGCTTTACAGAGTGATAATAAGGCCCTGATAGAAATTTCTAAAGACCCTGAAAAATATGACAAATTCAATATCAGAGACTTATCTTTAGTAAATTATGTTTGCGTCATAATTTTTGTACTTGTTCTTCTTGTAGCGGGATTACTAACGTTAGGTGATAATAAAAGCGAAATTAAAGAACCAGTTCATTTTGCAGCACTTGATGTTTATAACATGGTGAATGGTTCAAATCCTTCTTCAACAATAGGAAAACATAACAAAGAATTCTTTCTAAAAAATTATGAAAGTACGGTTCAAATATATAATAAATCACAGGACGTTTTAGTAGAATATTTGAACGGTTCACGAACTTTGACACCACAGAATAGGGAGGCTATTCAAAAAGGGTATACCATACTTTTGCAGTTAGCAGATTTAAAAAAGGATGATATTACTTTTTCTATTAATCCTGATATTAAGTATTCGTATGAGTATGCTTTAGGAATCACCAAAAAGAATGATAATTTTAGTGGCTTTTGGAACTTTTATTATAAAGCCGTAGTTTATTGGTTTTAATTTATTTTAATCCCTTTTGGCATACTTAACGGTTTATCTGAATTAAGGCAATATGAACTGAGAAATAAAATTAGAAAAATGATTGAGCCATATTATAAGCATAATTAAGGATTAATTTTTAAATAAAATGATTAAAATATAATCCGATATATTGTATTATTGGTACTGAAAGTATTAATAGATTGATGAGCTGAAAAGCTTAAGGTGTTCTCATGAAAAGTGAACTACATTGCTTTGAAAATAAAATAGCTACTATTTTTATAATAGCTATTTTTCTCTTCTTTATATTTGTTTTCATTAAACATTTTGATCATATCCACGCAGCTTTATGGCCTAAAGTTAGTGCTCAAGGTGAGCCATGCTTATATAAAACAGTAGGTTATATAACTTCTCCGAAAGACGGTACATCAACTGAAATAAAAGGTTGGGTGTGCCCAACAGATAAAAATATAAGTTCATCAAATAGGTAAAAGTATGGAATCTATATTATCGAACTCTCCAACATCCAAAGTTTATTCAAAAATAAAGTTTCAAGAGTTATTTAAGTCTTATCGTATAGCAATTATATTCTCAATAATATTTTTAATATTCGCATTAAATCAGAATTTTTTTCTAGGTGAATACAAAGATATTTTAAGGTTGGGATCATTTCTTTCGGCTGGATTAACTGGAGCTTTATTTATGACGAAGGTTAATAAAATTCAGGATATGTCAAGAAAGTTAAGTGATGAAGCAGTGCTTGCTCTTATAAAAATATTGTCTAATCACTCAGAGTATGTGGAGGATATTAAGGTAAAACTCAAAAACCATAATGAGGTAATCGTTCATGATGTATTAATTATACGTAGCATTTTGAATGATCAAATTTCTAAAATTTTAAAAGAAGGGAGCTTTACTACCGACAAAAAAAATACTGATGACATTTCTTTAGAGGGTATAGAGGACTTACGGTCCACCAAGAATAAACTGAGTTTTTTACTTTATGAATTAGGTATTTCAACTAGAGATCAAGAAGGTTTTCAATGGAAGCAAAACAACCAGAAGTAAAAGAGCAAGAAGACATATTGTCTTTAGGCTTAGGGGGGAATGTCAAAAAAATTCTCATTAAGGCAGAGAAGTACCATTGTTCACTTTGCGATCAAATTTTAGATCCAAAAGTTGAAAACCCAATAGATCATTCAATGTTATGCACTGGGTATTAAGTTAAGAGGATTACCTATGAAAATTAATTATTTTATTAAAGCTGTTGTAGTTGGTTTAAGTGTTTCAACATTAGTTTCTACCAGCTATGCTGCTTCTAGATCTAGTTACAGCTCTTCATCAAGCAGAAGCTCGTATTCATCATCATCGAGTAGTAAATCATATTCTTCAAGCTCTCCGAGCTCCTATACTTCTCGACCAAGTAGTAGCATAAGTAAACCAAGCTACACACCTTCTAAACCTTCAGCAACCACCACATATAAACCAGTGGCTAATACCACCTCCAAATCTAATCCGACAACCAAAACAGTTAAACCGGTAGTGAAAAGTACTGAAGTAAAACAACCTGTTCAAAAACCGTATCCGGTGCAAAATAATAGCCTAAGCAGCTATGATAGATTTAAACATGAACAACATCAAAAGCATAAATCTTCAAATGATTGGATGACTTGGATGTTGTTAGCTTGGATCGTGTCCGGCTCTTCAAATAGTCATGCATCAAACTCTTCAGTTGAAACAAAAGAAATCGTTGTCGATTGCAAAACCTGGTTAAAAGAGAATGGTCATAAGTCTAATGACATTGAAAACCTATCAAATAAAGACTTTGCAAAGATCAAAGCATACTGTGAAAAGGTTGATAATAAATAATTGAATTATTTAACGAGCCGAAGGGCTTATGGAGAGGTTATGAATAAATCTAAATTTAGCTATGCTGTTGACTTCAATAATGAAATTGTTGGAACTTTATCTGCTAAAGAATACTTCAGTATTGTAAAGAAGGCTTATACGGATTTAGTTTTTTTAAAAAAACATGTTTGGCCATTAGTGATGCACTTTCTGAATGCATTTAGTAAATGCCTTGTTCCTTTTAAAAGGGTTAAAGAAATACAAATTTTAGTGAGCTGAAGAGCTTAAGGTGATACTGATGAAAAATATACCTCTAATATTTGCCCTGGTATTAGCTTTATCCGGGTGCATGAGTGACGAAGATTTTGCTTTTGCAAAAGAAGAAATTGTAGAAAAAACTATCAATACTTACCTTCAAGATCAATATTCGATGATTGTAATAAGCGACATAAAAAATGTAACTCCATCGATATATAGTACTTGTAGTAAATATTTGAATATTAATAAAAGGATGATCAAGAAACAGAGGGTTAAATTATCTATCAGAAGTATCGAGTCTGAATATGTTTTAGATAAAGATGTGAATATTAATGATCTCAAATCATGTGTTGACGATTATTTGGTAAAAACCCCAATTTCAGAAGAGTCAATGAAAAATCTGAAAGATGATACAAGAGTTGAGCAATTCAAAAATGATCCTGAAGTACGTTCGTTAATTGATAACGCTAAAGCTGATCATTTAATCAGCTATTATGAATACCAGACAATACTTGGACTAGTGTTGAAGAAACATTACGACCATGAAATTGATTTGGGTAAAGCTGCATACCAACATGACTTTCAAAGTCTTTAAAAGTAGCTTATCAGAGCATTAAAGAGCTGAAGAGCTTTAGGAGAATTTGATGAAAAAACTAGCTGTAATGATCGCCATTGCTTCGATATTATCTGGTTGTATGACAAAAGATAGTCTTAATACCTTAAAAAAATTGGTTGTAGAAAAAGAAATAAAAGATTATGTAGCAAGCAATTATCCGATTGAGTCGCTAGAAATTGATCTATTAAGTTCAGAAATTTACGATAATTGCATGGATGTAATTAATATCAGTCAACTTTCGCTTGTTAAAATTGAATTAAATAAGGAAACAAGGTATGTCTTGAAATCAAGTGTAGATACAAAACCATTAAAAAAATGTATAGATAATTATTTAGCAAAAAAACCTGTCTCAAACGATGCAATGGAAGATCTAATTTCGAATCCTTATTATGAAAAATACAAGAATGAACCTGACGTAAGAGAAATAATTAATAAAGCAAAGATAGACAATCTTATAACCTATCATGAGCAAAAGGAAATACTTGATTTAGTTAAAAATAAACGTCTCAATCAAGCTCTAGCCGAAAACAAAATTTGGTATCAGAAACAAATTCATGATCTTTAGTGTGTGGTAATTAGCTAGGTGTCTCCACAATAATTTAATATCTGTTGGAAATATTTTGGCGTTCCCTACGGGCCGGGCTAGTTGGCTTCGCTCGAACTCCAAGCGAAAAAGAGGATCCATCGAGTTTAAAATCAAGTTTCATGCAAAGCCTGAACCTGATTTTAATACTCGATTCAAATCCTCTTTTTTTTACGCTTGTATTTCGCCCCTTACGGGCAACATCCCTAACGCAGCATGATCGGATGCTGTTTATCTTTAAAATTGAATCTAGGGGCAATTAGAGCGATTTAGAGGGCTATTTGTCGCAACCCTGCGGGATTGCTTTGTTATTACCGGATAAGGTCCAATGGGAGAAGTTTCACTTCTTCGGTCGTCTAGTCAAAATCACAGATTTTGACTGACTCGCTCGAAGTTTGAAACGGTAATCAAGGAGGGGGATGCTCGCAAATTTCATCAGTTCGCAACGTGGACACGTTGCTCTATGATAAACGTGCAAAACAAAAAGAGGTTGTGTTAACACAACCTCTTAGGTCTATCTTAAATAGATATAGCAACATGCTTTCCGTTAGGTAACTCAACATCTAACCTTACTTTGCCACCCATAGCTTCAACATATTCTTTTAATGATGAAATCTTAAGATCTTTACCTAATTTTTCACGTTTTGAAATAGCAGCTTGGCTTACACCTAGATTTTTTGCAATTTCAGCTTGAGATATTTTTAACTCTTCCCGTAGGTTCGATAGGTTAATATCCAATAGCATTTGATTTGCCATTTTCTTGATGCGTTGTTGGCTTTCAGGTGAGCGTTTTGAAATTATATCGTTTAATTTAGCCATTATTTATCTCCGTAATTATCACGTAAATATTGCTCATATTGTTCATCTGCAATCTTGATCATTTCTTTATAAAAGGCTTTTTCATTTAGCCCTTTCTTATCTCCAGCACACAAAACAATGGCTTTACGTTCTGGATCAAATGCAAAGAAACCACGGATCGGATGACCTTTAACTTGCACACGTATCTCTTTCATGTTCGGATATTTTGATTCTTTAATAGTATCAACATGAGGCCGGCCTAGATTTGGCCCCAGTTCTGACAAAACAAGCAAAGACGCTAAGATTTTATCTTGAGCATTTTCATCTTGTTCTGCCAACCAAGAATCAAAAAGTTCTGTTGTTTCTACATCCCAAGCCATTACAAATCATCATAAAGTTGATACTTTATTTTATAACCTTTAGGTTATATTTGCAAGCATAACCTTTAGGTTATATTTATGTTTAAGTGTTTGTTTATATTGCGTTAATAAATTTGTAAGTGGTCGAGAATGTGTTATAATTAAAAGGTGAAATCGGATAGGCTGGTTTCAAATGAGCAGAAATGCTTAAGGTGAATATTATGAAAAAAGCAACTCTTATAACTAACAATCTAGGCCATCTAGTTTGTTCAGACTCACTAATTTTCAAGTCCAAACTTACAGGCAAAACAATTTATTTATCACCCTCTCATTTATCGGCACGAATTTTTGAAAAAAACTCAAAAAAGCTAAAATGGGAATACTTTAATTGCTGGTCTGATGGGCTGAATCTGGTAAAAGAAATATTTAATAAAGAGCTTATAGAAAAAGAGAAAACTAACGCATTCAAAGAAAAACTTATTCCAGGTTCAATTCTTGTTTCTAGCTGGGGATCAGAACAAACAAACGTAAGTTTTTATCAAGTAATTTCATCTACTGCAAAGACTGTAACACTTCGGGAGATTGAAAAATATCGTTTTGAAGAAGACATGAGAGGATGGGTTACTCCAAAACCGAATGAATTTATAGGGCCAGCATTTAGAAAGAAAATAGAGTCTGAATATGTTCAGATTGGAAATCGTGAAATTGCTAGATTATTAAAATTTACGGTCATAGATGAAACTGGAACAAAAGTTTATGAGCGTCAAAAATTCACTAGTTACGCTTAAGACATATATTTTAGCCGTTGCGGATCCGCAACGGCTTCGGAGGTAAATATGGACCGCGAACACTTCATGGATTTTTTCAGGAATGATGAAAAACTTGAACAACTAACACCAGATGATCGGATAGAAATTTTTTTGAACGTTTTACTAGGCAGTAGTGATATAGATGTAAAACTTCTAAATGAACTTTTAAACAATTATGATATTAGTAATATCGTAATTAGTGAAAAATAATCAAATATGAATGAATCGGATAGGCTGATTCTATTAATATTGAGCTGATAAGCTTAAGGTGAGTTAATGAAATACTTTATAGCAAATTTATATTTTTATACCCGTAAAGAGCTTCTAGCAATTGCTGATGGAAAAGATGAGCTTGTTGATTTTCTAGATAGAATAAAAGGTTCTGAGTTAGAAAGCGCGAAACTTACAAGTGCAGAACGTGCATTTTTGAATGTTTATCAATCTGCTGTGTCAAATACTTTGGAGATGATGAACATTGATGTTTCTACATCTAGCTGGATGATTGGCAATGGTTTTTACGTCCCTTCTATGGTTGAAGATTATAACAAAACAAATATTTCTATTTTAGAAGTAGTACTGTTTTGTAATATCACAGCATTAAAAACATTGATCAAAACTGATACTGCAATAATCGAAACAAGGTTTGTTGAGTTTCTAATTAAGTACGTTGAAAAAATAGAATCGGTACATTGCTCAGATGATAAAATTTTTAAATTAGAACTAGGAAATAAGTATGAATTTGAGTTACATCAGGAAGGATACATTTTCGTAGAAAGAATTTCAGATGATGAAATTTTTAATGAACAATTTCTAGATTCAGAAATTTTGATAAGTTTGCTGTATGCGAAAGAAAATGAGAATGAGATTATTCCAGTAGGTACTTTTCACAGTGTCTCAGGGGTATATGATGCACTTGATTTTAAAAGTGCTATTAAACCTCTTTTACCAGATATTGAGCTGCTGGCATCTTTCTAAACAAACGGGCAATAATGCCCGTTTTTTTTAAAAATTAAATTTATATTAATACAAAAATATGTTTTTGATGTATAATAATTAAAGGAAGTTGGATAGGCTAACTTCAAAATTTGAGCTGAAAAGCTTATGGTGATTAATATGAAAGACAATAATCTAAAAGATTTATTCCAGTTCCTCTTAAACCATAAAAAACTCATCCAGTGTGGGATTACAGTTAGTCAGGGCAGCTACTCAATTACCGATCTTAATGAAGGTGTTTGTGTTTTGGTTGAACGAAATGTTCCATTCAAAGAATACTTATCTTTTCTAGAAATTATGGATAAATGGCCTGAGAAAAATAATGATCGAGGTTATACAGTTAGAATTGAAGGCGAGGATCCCTCAGAGATATACCTTGACTATTATGAGAATAACAAAAACATGTATGGCAATTGTTCATATGGCAAGAAACGATGGGATCTGATTTTATTTGTCTATCAAGAACTATTGGAAGCAAAGGAAGTCAGCTATTTAGAGGCTTGAATAAATCAAAAACAAAACCCTTTTTGAAACTTTTTAACATGAGCTGAAGAGCTTAAGGTGGCATAAATGAACTTACAAGACTTAATTAGCGAAAATGAATTTTTTATCAGGAATCTTAATGTAGCTCAGTATGACGGGCTGGATGAGTTGACAAATTTAGATGAATATAAATCTGAATTTTTGGACAAAATTAGAAAACTCAATTTTGGCAGTAATGAAAACAGACTTTTGCAAATTTTAGCGCAAGACGTTTTTGAGGAAGTTTACGAATACTGTGTATATCAAACCTTTGTAGAATGTTGCATGAATACAAAATGGATGACTGCAAATGGTTTTTTCTTTCCAGTTAATTTTGATCTAAAAGAAAAATATTATGAAGATCCAGAAGCGGGATATGTGATAAATACATTCGATGTAATCATTAGTGCAAATCTCCATGCAATATACCAAGTAAGACATAATGGAAAGGTATATTTTGATGAACATCAAGAAGAGATTCTACAGTTTTGGGCTGACTACATTATCGATATTTTACGTCGAAATAAGCGTCAGGCAGACAAGTTTATTATAGGTAATAAACTAGAATTTGATCTTCAAACTGAAGGGTATGTATTTCCGTTAGATATGGATGAAGATACTTTTTATCAAACATTTAACGAAGCAGAAATTAACTTCTATATCCTTCAGCAGAGTGGAAAAGACTACAAGATAGAGAAGTTTTCTAACACGTACAATAACGGTGGAGCAGAAGAAAGTAAGATGGCTTTTGAATGTTTCTTAAAGTTCTATCCATACACAGACTTAACTTTAATAGCCAATTTTTAAACATAAGGGGCTTCCCAACGGAGGCCCGCATTTAATCTCTAGATAGAGGTAAATATTCAAGTGATGCGGATCCGCAACCATGAGGATTTAAAGATGAAAAATTCAATTGATAAATTAAATATGTTGAAAATATTTTTAGGCAAGTGGTTGTATATCTTATTAATTTTATTGGTTGTAGTCACTATTCTAATGTGCATCAAAATGAATATTGTAGGCGATATCTAGTAGGTGAAAATTAAGGTTCAGTAGGTTTAAAAAGCAATGAACGATTAAATAAATCATTTTCACATGAACCTAACTGCTAAAGCTAAAATACATAAAGCATTCTATGCAATAAAAATATGGTGTTTAGACGTAAAGTTGATGAAGTACGAAAAGCGAGAGAAAATAAAGTTCTATTTTTTGATTATGAGCAGCTTCATACGAAAGAAATTTTTGAGCTTTATAAAGTAAAAAATAATCTTACTTGATTTTTTTTTAATCTTTTTATGGGCGTTCCCTACGGGCCGGGCTAGTTGGCTTCGCTCGAACTCCAAGCGAAAAAGAGGATCCATCGAGTTTAAAATCAAGTTTCATGCAAAGCCTGAACCTGATTTTAATACTCGATTCAAATCCTCTTTTTTTACGCTTGTATTTCGCCCCTTACGGGCAACATCCCTAACGCAGCATGATCGGATGCTGTTTATCTTTAAAATTGAATCTAGGGGCAATTAGAGCGATTTAGAGGGCTATTTGTCGCAACCCTGCGGGATTGCTTTGTTATTACCGGATAAGGTCCAATGGGAGAAGTTTCACTTCTTCGGTCGTCTAGTCAAAATCACAGATTTTGACTGACTCGCTCGAAGTTTGAAACGGTAATCAAGGAGGGGGATGCTCGCAAATTTCATCAGTTCGCAACGTGGACACGTTGCTCTGCAAATGTCTTTTATAACACGAAAAATTACACTAAATATATGTTTTTTCTTAATAAAAAGACATGAAAATGTAGTATAATTAAGGGGTGAAATCGGATAGGCTGATTTCTATATATGAGCTGAAAAGCTTAAGGTGTACTATGAAAATTTATACAAAAATTGCCCTTAATTACTTCAGAAATTTAATTTCTGCATGTGGAAAAGAACATGGGATATTTTTCTCAGAATCACCACAAAATCCAAAACATTTAGTAGCCAATGACACTATTTATTTCATTACTCAAATTGATGACTCAATTGTATTTATTGATTGTAAATATGGTCCAGTTTCAAATTATCGGATAGATGGAATTTTAGATTTTACATCTAATTCTATAGAGGATGCCGCTCAAATTGCTACTAATAATTTTCGTCTAATCTGTGAAAATCATTACACTATCTTGAATTGTGAATAATAAAAATTTGAGCTGAAAAGCTTATGGAGATCAAAATGAAAAAATGGTTTAGTTCTGATGTAAACAACCTTGATGATTTAAAGAAAGAATACCGTAAACTTTGCTTTAAACATCATCCAGACATGGGCGGCTCGACTGAAGATATGCAAGCCATAAATTCAGAATATGAGCAGCTTTTAAAAGTTCTAATTAATAAAAAGGCAGACAGTAACTATTCAGAGAAATCTACTTTTAAAAACCGAGATGAAGAAATTGATGCAGAAATTCGATTGAGAGAAGTTTTAGAAAAGATAGAAATCTTGGAAGGGTTAGAGATTGAGAGAATAGGACTATGGTTATATGTTTCAGGCAATACAAAAACGCATAAGGAAGCATTAAAAGAGGCTGGTTTAAAATGGGCACATGCTAGAAAACTTTGGATATATGTAGGTACAGAATGCAGAGGACGAGGAAACAAAGATATGGACGAGCTTAGAGCAAAATACGGAAATGAAAAGGTAAAAACTAGAAGTAAAATTAAAAAAATTGCTTAATTATTTTCTACAAAAAAAAGCCGACAAAATCGGCTTTTTTTACTTAAAATGTATAATTTCAACAACATAAATGATATAATTTATTTGTGAAATCGGATAGGCTGATTTCTATTTTTTGAGCTGAAAAGCTTATGGAGTTTTAAGATGTATGCAATTGTTGATTCAAATATGAATGTCATTGATGCTTCGATTTGTAAAATTAAATTAGAATATAAATTGGCTGATAAATTGTTTTGGATAGCTCACAATTTTGGTCGTCAAGCTGAAGGAGTTAAGCAAGATGAATTTGAAATAGATGAACTAAGTGATCCAGAAGTATGCAATGCTATTCACATGGCTTATCAAAATGCTTTTGACTATAAGAAGAATGAAATTAGTGATAGTTATAAAATCGTAAAATGGGATTGTAAACAGGCAATTTGGATTTAATTTTGAAACAAAAAAAAGCCGTGAATAACGGCTTTTTTTTGCAACAAAGTGATTGAAAAAATTAAGGAAAATGTTATAATTTAATCAAGAAATCGGATAGGCTGATTTCTATTTTTTGAGCTGAAAAGCTTATGGAGTTTACAAATGATTAAATCAAATAATATGATCGACATTAAAAATCTTATCAATGAATTTCGCAATGAAACTTTATTGGAAAAAGAGAAAGTCTTTATTGATGGTAAAGACAAAAAAAGCGTTATTACTGGTTCTAAAATTTTAACTCTAGCACTTACTAAAGAGAATATTATTTATACTATTTATCACATAGAAGTATGCCGTGATGAGGAAGGCAAAACAGTCAAACGTTATAAAATCCATCAAAGAAAATCTTTAGGTTTTTCAATTCCACTTAGCTTTTTGGTAAAGCGTGAATTTGAAAAAGCTGCACCAGAAACTTTAATAAATGCTTTAATTTGATTAGGAGTGGATTCAATGATTGCTCATCGAATTAATGATTCAACTGAAGAACTAAAACTTGAAGTTTTAAAAAGTGCAGCAGGTTTTTACATTGGAACTTTTGATTATGATTCTGATAATTATGGTCCTGTTAGCCGTGTATCGGAATACTTCAAGACCAGTGAGGAAGCAGAATATGCATTAAGGAATAATTGCTGGACACAACGTTAAAAAAAAGCTGGCTTTAAGCCAGCTTTTTTTTATCCTAATAAAATCTTTTTAATATCGTCCATATGTTTTTTCCAAACTTTTGGAGATATTTCAAGAAGCTTATTTCTATCTAAAAGTTTAAACAAATCATCTTTTACTTTTAATTTTGCTTGTTCAACTTCTTGAGCAATTTGTTCATCAAGTAATTCTAATTCTCTTTTCATTTGCTCTTTTCGTTGAGCTAATTTTTTGCCTTTCGGCGATAAATAATCTTCAATATTACCTGATTCATCTTTTGCTTTTGTTTCATTTGAATTTGTATTGGCTGCATCATTTTCAGCCTTAACAGATTCGTCATTTGTTTGAGCAACATTATTCATATTTACACCATCTCAAATTTTAACTAGCAAACAAAACTTCTTTGTTTGGCGACAGATACATACTAAATATTTTCACCAATCTAGCAACAGAATTTTTTTAAAAAACTTAAGATTGATTAAATGATGCGGGACACCCCGCTCATTTTTTTCTCACACACCACGCACCTAACGGTGCTTTTAGCTCAAGCCTTTATGGTGCAAGGTTTTGAGTGGATAAAACACTAGGTAAATATGGTTAACTTTTATGATCTATAAACTGTTATATGTTATTAATATATAAAAAGAAATAGGTGTTAACTTTCATTTTATTTAAAGTTAACCAATAAACTCATAAAAACAATGTAAGAACTTGTTTTTAAATAATATATATGGAGTAACCGATTTTATTTTATAAAATCAGAAAGATTTTGATTTATGTTATTGAAATATAGGTAAAAACTATGGTTACACAACTATTTTGAACATAAAAAAATAAATATTTCCAAAAGAACTAAAATGAAAATTAAAAAAATTGCATCAAAGTGCTACAATTTTTTCATCTTTTGTTTATCCACAGCTCTTGAGGAGTGTCAAACTCATGACCCAAAAGAAAGTTTCAATTGGAGGTAAGGTTAGCCCTGAAATTAAGAAATACTATGATGATATGGCTAATAGATTAGGAATCTCTACAAGTCAGTTACTTGAAAAAATCTTAATTGAAAACCTTACATTATCTAAAGTCCAAATCTTAATTGATGACTTTGACAACAAAGTCAATTATATGGTCGAGCTTATCAATCAGAGTTTTACGAACCAATCTCATTTTATTGATGAAAAATTTGATATCTCAAATTCTAGTTTAGCTAAGTTGATTTATGAAAACGGTTTGAATAAACAAACTGAAGAGTTCATTGCTACTTTAACTTTCTTGGAAGCTGCTAAGTATAAAAATCTGCCATTAGTTAAAGACTTTAATAAACGCGAAACCACTGGTGAAGCTCTCTTTTTACAAGCATCAAAAGAAGCTAGAGAGTCAGTTGCTAAACGTCGTAATCAATCAGAGGCTTAATTGAATGAAAGCAAAGAATAACTCAAAAGCAATCGAATTTACGAGAGGTTCTGAAATATGGATTCATCAATTTCGAATGTTTATTTCAAGCATGATGAATGTCATAGTTTTTGGCCTGATGATTACGATTGGCATTGTATGTGCATTTCTATACATTAAATTAAAGGATGTTCATTTTCTTGCTTTAAGTGTGCAATACGATATTTGGTTAAAGTCAGTATTTAATAATCCAGATGCGAGAGTAGCACTGAAGCTAAATGGTGTTGTACGTGATTACACTCTTGATCAAGCTCAGCACATTATTAATCCCTATTTTAACCAATTAAAGTTTTATGTTTTTCGAGCATTTATTTTAGGTATTCTTTTAAGCTCATTTCTAGTCGGTGGTCTTATTTATTACTGGTTTACTTATGGTAAGGAAGTAATGTCTGATGAACAAATTCGTGGTTCAGAACTAGTTTCTAATGACGCATTAATTTATAAAATCCAAAGTACGAAAGGATTCAGTCCATATAAAATTTCTAACATACCTATGGTAAAAAATACAGAAGGTACGAATGTTGGTATTTTTGGTGCTCCTGGTTCTGGTAAGTCTCAAATTTTTAGAGATCATTTATCTCAGGTTAGAAACAATAAAAGAAAAGCTATCGTTTATGATCCTTCAGGAGAATTCACTTCAGAATTTTATCGACCAGGTATAGATATTATTCTAAATCCATTTGATGAACGTATGCCGTATTGGTCACCATTTTTTGAAATTCGTCATGATGAGCATTTCGATAGTATTGCTAATGCTTTTGTTCCAGTTGAGGGTAAAGATCCTTATTTTGGCGAAGCTGGTAGAACAGTATTAGCTGAAGTCATGCGTGAATTACATGCTAATGGTATACACTCAAATAAGACTCTCCATGACACGATTGCACATTTTACTATTGAAGAAATATCGTCTGTGCTTGAGGGAACGGCTGCTTCAAAGCATGTTGATAAAAAAGCTGAAAAGACGGCACTGGCTGTTCTTACAACAGTACAAAATAAATTAAGAGCATTTCGCTATTTACCAGATTCCGGTACACAGTTTTCTATACGTGATTGGGTAAGTCGGCCTGAAGAAGACTCATGGATTTTCCTTTCGCTTAGAGAAGAACAGAAAACTACTATTGAACCACTTATTACGTTGTGGTTTTCAATATTCATTAAAGCCGTAATGAACTTAGAACCAATACATCGTGAACTATTATGGATGTATTGTGATGAGTTCCCAACTCTACCAAAAATGGATGATTTACCTTTATCTCTTACAAATACTCGTAAATTCGGTTTATGTCATTTTTTAGGACTACAAGATATTCCTCAACTTGAAGAAAAGTACGGAGAAAAAATTGCTCGTTCAATAATTTCAGCTTTACAAACGAAAGTGTTCTATCGAGTTAATGAAAATGAAACTGCGAAAAGAATGTCTGAAATTCTTGGACAGATGGAAGTTGCTGAAAAAAATATGTCTAGAAGTATGGGGGTTAATGATTCAAGAGACGGTGATAGTTTTATTACTCAAAGGAGAGAACGCTTTATTGTTTTACCATCTGAAATTATGAAGTTGCCAGATCTAACAGGATACTTAAGAGTTCCTGGTGATTATCCAGTTACGAAGATTACTCAGAAATATCATCCTCACTTAAAAAATGTTCCAGCATTTATAGAACGAGAAAATATGGGTTTCATTTCTGCGTTTGCGGTTGCTGAAGCTTTAGAATCCCAATCGAATTCTGATGGAAAAGAGCCATTAGTAGAACAACAAAATGAAGAAGGCAATTTCTTTGGGAATTCTACTGTGCCACTTGTTGGAAATAGTAGTTTCTTTGGGAAATCTAATACAACCTCTGAAAATATTTATGAAAATTCACCTTTAGATTTATTTCATTCTCAAACAGAAGATAGTGATTTATCACTTAATGAAAAAAACGGTATTCAACCAGACGAAATAATCCCGGACGAAGATGAAAAGCCTAAAGTTGTTAATAATGACAGACTACATACTTTTGCCAGCTATCTTGCCGCAACCGATGAATCAAGTGTTCAGAAAAATAATGACGTTACTCCTGACACTAATTCAAGTAATGATTCTAATGAATCTAGTTTTAAAGACTTGTTCAATAACAATGATTAGGTAGGTAGATAATGCTAAGTGTTAACAATGTAGTTGAATCAGGAAAGGCTTTGTCTTACTACCAATTAGATAATTATTATACTAATGAGCAACAATCATTGGATCAAACTGAATGGTATGGTCGTGGTGCTCAAGTATTAGGTATTAATGGTGAACAAATTGAGGCAAATATTTTTAAAGACTTGCTAGAAGGTAGAGTAGAAGATCAACAGTTGGGGCGAGTTAGGAAAGATGAAAATGGTCAAAGTTATATTGATCATAGAGCTGGTATAGATTTAACGTTTAGTGCTCCAAAATCTGTTTCGATAATGGCAGAGGTTTTTGAAAATCAAGATGTGCTACAAGCACATCTTGATGCTGTTAAAGATACTATTTCCGCTATTGAAGATCATTACACGCAAACTAGAATCAGTGTTGATGGCACAATTCAAAAATCAGAGAGTGATAATTTAGTTGTTGCTCTTTTTAATCACAATACTAGTAGAGCATTGGATCCGCAAACTCATACACATGCAGTTGTTATGAACATGACTTTAAATGATAAAGATTCATGGACGGCATTAAGTAACGAAGTAATTTATGATAATCAGGCAACCATAGGTTCGATATATAATTCTAATCTCGCTCAAAATTTAAGAGCTATAGGTCTTGATGTAGAGGTAAAAGATAATCAGGGCAATTTTGAAATTGCCGGCTTTACTCCAGAAATGATACAAGAGTTTTCTCAGCGAAGAACTCAGATTATTGAAAGTTTAAAAAGTAGAGGAATTGATATTGAAGATGCACCTGCTAGTTTGAGAGAACAAGCAGCTTTAAAAACACGGGAAAGGAAACAGGCATTTAATGAGGCTGAATTACGTCAAGTTTGGAAGGAACGTGCAAGTGAACTTGGCATTACACAAAGTTTTGTAGATAAGCTAGAAGATAAAATTAAAACGAATCAGATGAATGCGGATCCGCAACCTTCAGAAAAAAACCAAAAAGACATATGGAAAACCGGATCCTCAAAAAATGATCCGAATATATCATTTGAAGGGAAAACGGAAGTTTCTAGCGATAAATCTAATAACGCTGATAAAGAAGCACCAGATAAACGAATTGACAACTCTGAAACGCAAAATCCGAGCGATAGCGCCATATCAAATGAAAAAGCTAGTCAAGTGTCAGGAAAATCCAAAA
>NZ_RKJH01000003.1:0-6603 GCF_003937785.1 Acinetobacter sp. FDAARGOS_558 | reverse complement strand
TAAATCATACCAAAAAAAATTATTTAGTAGAAAGTTTTTCAAGACACTTTTTTGCCTCTTCTAATAGACGAGTATCAATTTCTCTTTTATGTGTAAGCATTCTTCTGAGATTTTGAGGATTCGCATTCAAGAGATCTGCATATATACTACTTGTAAGCTCTTCACCGTTCTGAGCTTCATAAAGTTTTTTTGTTTTTTCATATATTTGCTTTAGATGGATAGCATTAATAAAGTCCTTTCTTTCTTGAACAACCCCTCTCTCAATATAATTCCAATCAAAATAATTTTTTTCAAAATCTTTATTTTTTGCTTTGGACTCAAGACGTTTAAGTCTATTTTGAATTTCGGGAACAGCTACTTGACTCAAAATAGTGAAGACCTGACTATTATGATAATCAGGGTCCTCCATCACGACTTTATTTAGAAAATCATCACCGATTTTCTGAAGCTCTGGATATTGGGGAGAATTTTTTGGTACACAAGTTTCGAGAAATACATCATATAAACCCTTAACTTGTCCGATTTGTATCGAATAACTGCTCATTTGGTTTTAAATTGTCCTCTAAAATTTCTGAATCTGTAGTTAATAATCCAAGTTTTGGAAGATCAGGCATCGCCATTTCAGCCTCCCATATCCAACCTTCATATTCACTAGCTTCAATCAAATTAACTACACTTTCTTTATACGTGTGAGATTGTGCTGCCGGAATGATATACATTGCCGTAGGAACAGGCAAAGTATCAAGAGCCACTAAACTCGACAACGGTTTTTTTCTATCCAGATTGTAACGCAACCCTTTAATAAAAGGTCTATTTTCTCTGATCATTTCATTTATAAGATCATATTCATACATATTCTCATAAGGAATCCACTGTTCATTTACAACAATTAAACTAACTTCTTCTAAATTAGCTACACCAGAAATTCCTCTAGTAAAAGTTGAGATAGTAATTAATTGAGAGTTTTCGTGAGCACCCCAAAGCTCTAAGTCCTCTTGGAACCGTTTAAATATTCTTTTATGTAGATCCTTATTCATAAAAAAATGGAAATCTGGACAATGCTTTATAACCATTTTGAAATCATATCTGGCTTCTGAAATTTCTTTAACTATTCCTATTAAAATCATGAGGTTTTGTGATGCTTTGCCCGTATTCATATGGGCCATTTTTTCATTTCTTCTTGCTATTATTTCTTTTTTCTTCTGATCATTATATGTTTCAGGAATATAGAGATTATCGGTTAATGAAGCTCTTTTGGCGATTTTAGAATCACTAGCATTAAGCAGTGCTTTTCTTACTGTATACCAATTTCTCTTCGGAATGTCTGGATTGAAATAATTTAACTTAGCTTCTTCAAAAAGATAATGAAGTAATCCACGTAATGTAAGTTTTTTTCCATCAGTTCTTACCGAGTCACTATCTGCTCCAGAAGGGGCTGGCGGAGCTTTACCTGGCATTTTAGTTAAACTGAAATCTAATTTTAAATTTGTAGTACCATCTTCAGGATTTTCTTGTATTGCCTGTCCTTGTACCTCTCCAAGCCCGGAAAGTTCTTCAGGAGGCTCAAAACTTAAACAGACTGGTGAATGTCTTCCACCTGTTTTAGGCATTCTTTTTAGAATATAACTTTCATTTATTTTTGCTATGTACATTTCAACACCATTATTAGTACATAAACAAAGTGGACGTTTCCGCTTCTCATAGTATTGTTTTAATAATGATTGTAGTCCTTCAAAATCACTACTAATTACATCTTCACCAAATAATAGTTTCATATTAGTAACTCCAAATTATCTGTCTAGTTCTACGCCAACATCATGTTGTAAGCTTTGTTCTTGAGTAATATGAAAATCTTGTATTTCCTTTTCATTCATTAATTGCGGTAAATCCCCAGCATGATTAATAAATAACTCTCGTCCACGATAAAAGTTATTGTCTTTTTCGAGTTGATCCTTTAATTGATCTTTACTGTATTTTATTCCAACCAAGTTATTGATTTTGAGTGTAAAATCCTTTTCAGACTCATCCGTCACGATACCATGTACTACATCTCTAAATGCACCAGGATCTTTAATAATCTTTGGTGGGTCTAAATTTATTTCTAAGTTCTTTTCTGATTTCCCGTTTATATTTTTATTTTGGTTTTCACGTGGATTAATTGTTAGATGAGCATTTTCAATTTCTTTTAATTGTTGTTGCGTCAGCAAATTATAATCAGCCTCCGTTTTAGATAAAGTTTTATTCGTTTCTTGATTATAGATATTTAAACCAGCTTTTTTTTGGTTCCATACCCCTTCATCATTACGCATGTTTGAGTAAATTTCTTTACCAACACGATCATAAACTTTAAAACTATCCACAGCTTTTGAATTTTCTAATTCTTCTATTGCTCTTAAAGTTTCAGGATGTGTATTTTTATCTAAAGAGTTTTCATTAGGGGGGAATGAAGAAACTGCTCTGATTTCAATCGTATAATTTTTACTCTTAAGCGATTCAGTAATATCATTTAAAACATTTTCATTTTTAAATTCATGATTTAAAAGCAAATTATATTTTTCATTACTAATAGTAGAAATCAATTGATGAATTGAATGGTCTTTATCTTGTTGCGGATCCGCAACTTTAAAAATTGATTGGTCAATTAAAATTGAACCACCTTTTTTATTTAATTCATCTTGTGCTTGTGCAACGATTACGTCTTTACCTGAATCATGAGTACCCACAGTTAATATAGCTGTTGGAGTTTCTTGACTAACAGCTAAAGCTTTAGAAAAACTAAAATACTTATCTACAAATTGAGTAAATTGTTGATTAATGTTTTCTTCCGAATTCAAACTAGAATTTAGAGAATTTTCAAAATTATTTGTTACCATTATTTAGTTCCTTATTTAGATTTATAAGTTCATTTTTAAAAGAAATTAGACTAGAAAAGTCCATCTTATATAGGACACCGTTATTTAATATCCTTACTGACATAGATATCAATTTTTGATGCTCAATAGAGGCATCTTCAATAGAATTTTGTAGAAGTAAAAATATTAAATATTTGATATCTTTAAGATATTTATTTCTCTCGTTAAAAAAATAAAGATTTTCCATCTATAGTACACCGTAAAACATCGTAAGCAATGAACATACTATACTAAAAAAAATCAATCAAAGTGCTGCAATTATTGAATTGGAACTTTTAATTTGAATTTGATGGTAATTTTTAATTCTTCAGATTCATTAAGATCATAAATGTGCTCATCTAAAATAATAACGATTAGAGAAGCAATGAAACAGGCTAATATCTGATTTTGGGCATTGTCACATATCTTTTTTAATTCTGATAAATGCATTATAGCAGCTTGTACTTTTATGCCTTGAAGCCAACGCAGAACGCTTCTGTACGATACTTGAAGTAATTCTGATATATAGGTTTTAGTTTTACCAGAACGCAATAAACGCGCAGCCGTGCGCCTCATTTCAACATATTTATCGGATTTTGCACGTCCACCTTTTTTTGCTTTAATATGTTGCCTTTCACAAAACTCTTGAAAGCAGTAGCTATCTTTTTTCCAACAATATTTTGCGATTGATTTTGCTGTAGCACAAACTTCTGAATATGGTAGCGGAACGCTAAAATTCTTATTTGCATTTATTAATAAGCTTTTTACATGATCAAACCACTCAACAAATGTTTTACTTCTATAACTTCTAATGTCGATATATGCTTGATGCCGTATTTCGTTAAATAGATGATCATTTCGGCCGTTAATTACAAATTTCTCTATACCGGGTTTTTCTGAATTTATATTTCTGTATTCATGTGGCTTAAGTTCTAAATGTTCAACAAGTTCATGCAATGAATACTTTTCTAATCGTGGTACTTCTACAATCCATTTTTCATGTGCAGGATTCTTTGCTATTAGTCCCACGTACTTGCTGTCACCTTTTAATACTTCAGTGAGCTTTTTAGAAACTGAATTATAAAATTCTTGAGCTCTCTTGCTGGAACTTTCAGTAAAACTTACTGGAGCTTCAAGTTCATAGTAAAAATGGCAATGAGTATTTTCTGGATTAACTACAATTAAATTTGGTACTGGAATATTGTCATCAAAATCATACCGCCAAGCTGTTGCTGCGCCTGGATAATCAGCATCAATAACTATATATCTTTTAAAATTCGGATGATTAATTTGTATATGTGAGTGACGTATAGCTTGTTTCTTGTCACGAATCTTTAATCCGAAGAAGTCACTGGTACAGTAAGGTTTTTTTGGTAGGTTTTCATATAATCTATTGATTATAAAGTCTTTTTTAGAATTTAAATTAACAGAGTTTACAGTCATAAGTATGCCCATTGTACAATTTGGACACACTTTTCTTGGTTATTATAATGATCTTTCGCATATAAAAGGGTTGCAAAAGATATGAAGTAGATGTACTATGAATCTACGTTATACAAATAACCGTTGTTAAGTATGCCCGGCGAAGGATCTTGACAACAACCAGAGAGACTGAACGTTGGCGCGTTCGGTCTTTCGTCTTTTTAAGCATAGCATTTTTCTAATCAAAAAAAATCATCAAAGTGCTACAACTTTTCGTATTTTATAGCACAAAATATTTTAGTTATCCACAATTTTAAATTTATTTTTTATCACAAATTACATTTTTCAACTCTAGCCTTAGTAACCTTATTCTAGTGCATCACTCTGCGTATTCATCTTTAAATAAATCATTCACTAAAAATGTTGAATTTTTAAACTTAACTTTTTTTTTATATATGGTTATCATATGATCTAAACATACACTTGATTTAAAAAATCCCACTCATTACAAGGAAACCATTATGAAAAAAATCTTTTTATCTTTAACTTTGGGTTTAACACTTGCTGCTTCAAATGCTGCTTTTGCTCAAAAAAAAGGAGGCGAATGTTATTCCCGTGATAACTCAACATATATGTGCCCTGCCATTAGCCAAAAAGATCGTTTAACTATCCAACAAATTTATGATTTGGGATGGAAAGTAGTAGGTTACTTTGGAACACAAACAGGTAGATCAATTATCATCGAGCAACAATAATTTGATAATTGTTTAGACTTTGCCAACACGGTACTTCATGTATGTGTTGTACCTATTGGAGAATAAAATGATTGAAAATAAGTTTATGAAATTTTTGTTATTCCTTTTATTTGCAATTATGGGCTCCACACTTAGCTACATGATTAACAATATAATTCCTTTAATTATTTTACTTGTTATTTATGGATTAATTGTTAAGGATCCAGCTTTAAGAGCTCATAAATTTCTAGAAAGAGAAGTGTATTTTGTTCCGTGCGATCCTAGTACATCATACAAATATGCTCCTTTTGCGCCTCCATTTTTTACTTCAAGCAAATAACCAAAACACATTTTTGAGCCTCACGGCTTCAGGAGTCAATAATGCAAATCCCTAAACAAATCACACTAAATGAATCTAAATAAAAGTTGCATAATATTCCACGGCCATTCTGCTTCAGCAGCTCCAGGATAAAAGCCACTTAATACCATAAACAATTGTTTTATAAAAAAATGCCAAGAATAGTTATTAAAACTTTCTTGGCATTTTATTACAGAATTATAGTACGTTTAGCTTTAAATTCTTATTAAGACTTATAAAAATCACTTTTACATTTGCTGGTGGACCTAATATTGTCAGACCATGTAATTAATTCTTTGTTCGTCTTAGGTTTTGGTAATTTTTGTGCAATATTTAACCAACAACTAGTTGAATGACCTTCATCATCTTCTGCATTTTTTTCCCTTAATTTACTCCAATTTTGTACAATTTGGTCCGCAATGCCGGGATGATTTATATATAGATAACCTGCCATATAAAGATCAGCAAAAACCTCTTTCCACAATGTAGAAGCACTCCCAAACTCTTGATAAGTGATTAAATCTTTAACGTGTGATCTAAATTTTGGTGTAATAGCATTTGTACCTAAAATTGTTGTCTTATTTGAATTATCTGCATTGATATTAAATGTTAAATAATCTCTTTTAATATCAATACAGTGTGCAAACTCATGCATCATTATTGACAACTTAGGAATATCTAAGTTCTCATTTAAGAGCCTTTTATTTGATATATTCTTTATCATTTCTTTTTTCATATATTGACTAGAAACATCAGAATAATTCAAAGAACAGTATCCGTTCATTAAGTACATTGAAGCACCTGAAGAGTCGGGTATAGGTGCTAATCTTGTTAGTGCCCAACTTGTTCTTGTATTTCCAAGTTTTATATACACATCATTGTCACGGCCAATTTTTTGAATAATTCCAAATTCTTTACTTTTAGCGTCTTCATTATTTAATTTGGTAAAATTCTGTTGATCACGTAAAGTATACAAATGAAGATACGTGCCTGATGCTAATACCGACATAAATAACAATAAAGTAAGCCCGACATAAATTATTTTAAAATCATTTTCTTTCAGTAATTCAGAAAAAGTATTCCAGATAAAAGACAATATATAAATCAGTGAAATAGCAATGACTATAAAGTTTAGCCAAATAAAAGTATTAGTTGACTGTATATAAAAATTTAAAATGACAATAAAAATTGAAGATGT
>NZ_RKJH01000002.1:0-18340 GCF_003937785.1 Acinetobacter sp. FDAARGOS_558 | reverse complement strand
AAGGCAATACAATTAGATTAAGAAATCTTCAAGTTTTGCACCTTTTTCAATTTCAGCAACTAACCAACGTGGTTGTTTACCGCGACCAGTCCAAGTCTCTTCAGCATTGTTTTTGTTACGGTAACGTGGTTCTACAGATTTACGTGTTGTTTTCTTACGTTTTTGAGCGCCAAATTCTAGAAGCTGTTCAACACTAAAACCTACATTTTCAGCAATTTCGATAATTTGATTATAAGCATCTTCGATTGCTTGATCTTTTTTGCTTGCAATTAAAGCTTCTGCTTCTTCTTGTAAGCGTTTTAACTCTTCAACAGATAATTCACTAATATCCGGTTTCATTAATAAATACTCCAGTCTTACTGACAATTCAAATAATACAGACAAAATTAGACCTCTTGCGAAAGTCGTTATTGCAAGTTCATCCGATTTACCAGTGCAGCGATTAAGTTAATGCGTAAACCGAATCTTTTCCGTCTATTTCGATAGCGTTCACTTAATATTCTAAATGTTTCATTGACTATTAATATGTTCGATCACAACTCGTATTTTTCCAATCATTTATTGTACTTTTCTCAACATCAAATAGGGTAAATTCTTCTTTTTCTTTATTGGCATCAATAATTTAAAGCCATCTTGCTCTAATCCGTAGTACCCTAAATCGGTCATAACATATTTACAATGTTTGAATTTTTTAACCGTTCTTCTTGCCAATTTAATGTCATGCTGACTGCCATTCGATATATCTAGCCCTATGATTTGTTTGCTGTTCGGATGATAGATCACTTGTGCTTTTAGCGTATGTTTCTTCTTTTTACCACTGTAGAACTTACTCTGATTTTTTTTTCGGACGTTCTATTGAACATTCTGTCGCATCAATAATGACCCAGTTAAACTGTTCGTCTGCTGTGGTAATGCTTCGTTTTGGCAGAGTAAACCGTCTTGATTTCATCAATGCATCTTCAACCTTTTTAATGGTTCGATTCACATTACTTTCAGCGATATGGTAATTTGCAGCCAACTCCAATTGAGTGCTGTAATTCCGTAAGTAATTGAGTGTTAATAATAATTGATCCTCTATAGCTAAAGTATGAGGACGCCCAGATTTCTTTTTAAGTGATTCTACTTCTTTTAAAACTTCGATCATTTCACTAAAAACTGGTCGAGGTACACCAACCAAGCGCTGGAATTCAGAATCTGAAAAACGATTTAATTTCTGATATCTCATGAAATTTAGATTGAGGTGGTTTTTACTTTCGCAAGAGGTCTATTTAAAAACATTAAATCATAACCAATAGTATTTATAATCTATTCAATAAGCAATAGTTTGAAAGTCAAGTTCATCAGAATAACGCTATAAATTTACTTTTTAATTACATTAGTAATTATAATTGTAATATATTTCTTAATATTTATTTAAGCTAAATGTATTAAATCATGCCCACTGATTTTTCTAATTCAATAATTTTACTTTTTACTTTCACTTGGTATTCACATTTTAATCCTGTCATTTTATTCACAAACCAAACTGCTTCACCTGTAGCAACGATTTGCTGCTGAGATTCACTCCATAATATATAAGCCATACGGAACGCGCTCTTACGTAGCTCTTCTACACGAACCCCTACTTTCAATACATCTGGATAAAACACAGGTTTTAAATATTTGCACTGACTTGAAGCAACAACAGTATATATATTTGGAGTCAATATATTTACATTTTCCATATATAAATACGTGACTTTCAATATATCTATAATATTGCACATTATTGACATGACCAAAAGCATCCATATCTCCCCATGCTACTTTCTGGTCGTATATTACAGGGTAGACAGACAGTTCTTTCATTTTTACCTCAGATTTTAAATTTTAAAAAATTCGCATCATTTTCAAAGATTAGGTTTAACTGTTTGATTAACTCATCATCTTCTTTTAAGGTTGATTTAATACGTAAATAGCTCATTAAAATATTATCTGGATATAAACTTAATAATATTTCTGCTTCAGCTTGACGACTGTTGCCATGTAAACATGCCATTTTGCAAATGTTAAAACTGGCAATTCATATATTGAGATTCAAATTGATTAATCTTTTCTTCGACATCGGCATAGTCAGGAACCTGCTTAAGCAATTGTTGCTGAACCATAAGTAAAATACGTCCGGATCGAATTGCTCTTTGAGTAAATCAAGGTTAATGCTTCATGCTGAATACTCATTTCTGGCATACGGGCCAAAAGTTTTAACCATAACAATTTACTGCTATAAGGTCTGGTTGAATTTCTGACTCTAATCCAGATAGCGCTGTTGCAGTGCTTGTAAATCATCTATTGAAGCTTGATCAAACTGTTGAAGAAGTTGTTGTAGCCATAAATCACGATGTTCAGCGTCCAACAAACCATATTTCATAGAACGTAAGTATACCCATGGTTGTTGTAAAGCAAGCTGGCCCCAAAGCGCTGTTAACGTTGTTGATATGCTGTTCAATCTCTTCAAGCCATGGCGATAACTGATGCTGATATAAAAACTCAAGATGGGTTAAGGCACGTTCAGCTTCGTTTTGTGCCAAGAATATTTCAATACGCTGTAATTCTGCTAACTCAAAAGCCATTGGTGGGGATTGATCCAAGGCCTCTAAAGCTTTTTGGTAATCTCCACTTAAAACTAGAAATTTGGCATCAATAATATTTTTTAGAAGGCCTGATTGAGTAAAAACACGTTCGATAAATACCCGTTGATCTTCTGCAGCCTCTAATAACCAGACAATACCTAATTGTTCATACGGATGGAGGTTTTTAAACTGAAAAATATTCTCTCTCTTTCTTTGTTCCGAGAAGAATAACGCTTAATCCAAAGCCATATCACCTGAGCATAAAGCTCATCACAACAAACGTAAGGACTAATCCCCATACATTTGTTGCAATTGCAATTGCCGCCAATAGATATAAACATAACCCATACCATAGCCATAACTGAATAAGGCCAAGGCTGCAAACAGGATTAAGCTAATTAAAAAGTAAACCCACAGGAGATGCTTCATATGTCCTCCTTATGAGCCGATTAGACCAAGTGTCGATAATTTAGGAACAGCACTACTGATAATGTGCCACTTTAGCAATACGGTTTTGAGTTGTTGGCTAGTTGCATCGGGTAATTCATTTAGTTTTGCTTACAGTCTGCAACTCATTTTGATATTCAGCCATTTTTCCTTGGTTAAAGCTTGCTCAGCAATTAATAGCCTTAATTGCACTTCTTTAAGCACTACACTTCGGTTCATTAAATAATAGACGGCGTTTCTACTTTCTCAATACGGAACCATTTTTTCCACCATGACACAGCCTCGGATTGGTCCATCTCAAATTTAGGCTGCTTTAAGGCTTGCTGAATATTTTTATCAATATTCTGGAGTAAATCATCAATGAGTTGATGTCGCTGATTTGAGCAAGCACAAACTGTTGAATGGCCTGCTTATCTTGCTCAAGAGCTTGATTTAAGCTGTGTTGTAATGCAGGAGCATTCATATTGTGGTAGGGTTTGCTGTAGTTGGGTTAGATGATCTACAGCATAAATAAATTGCTGTTGGTCAATTGCAAACTGGATTAACTCTAATTTTGTTTAATTAATACGGTCGGTGCATTCCGGTTTGAACAACTTCAGTCGTTGTTAAAGGCGTTGTTTTAGAATATGACTTGGTTGATTTTGAATTTGTCTTGCAAGCAACCAATTGATCATTCAAATTGGCATATTGCTGTTCAGATTGCAGCAAGTTTTGCTGAATTCAGGGACGGTACGAAAATTGCCACATATCGTAGCTGAGCTTAGCCACCCAAGCGATGCCCAGCAAATGATGATAGAAACAAGTTTTCTCAACGAATCCTTATAATGCCTGAATGGATAATCATCCCCGAAGGCGATAAATTTCAAGTTGAATAATGTGAAAATGAGCTTGTTGCTGATCGCGATAGTCTTAACAAGTTGAAAAGGCGTGGTCCTAAAACTAATATACGCATCAGGTTGGCCTTATTTTTTAAACAAGCTCTAACCAGTATTTCCAGCTCGCCTCACTAGTAATTAAGACGAGCCATTTATCTAATTATAATTGAATTCTGTGTCAGATGTTTGAATGTCGAATATGAAGCTTGCGGACACTGCCGGCGATATAGAACAAAATTTAAAATCTGAATTCCTTGCTGTTGCAAAGTTCCATCATAATTGACGGCCGCTTCACCTCTCCAAAAGCCACGCTACCTGATTTTTGCATACGATGAAGGAGAGGTAAGTTAAGCATTCCCTCGGAAGTTTCAACCTCAGGAACATGCGCTTCAATCCCATAGTCGTGAAGACGATTAGCCGTCGCCTGTCCCACCACAATCCATTGAATATGTTTAGCTCATCTATTTTAAACCACTTTGTGTTAAATACTGCATCCCACATCAACAGCAGTAGGACTAACCACTACAATCGCTTGTGCACCAGTTAACTGCTGATAGAGTTGAGAGAGTGATTCTGAAAAGGTGAGCAACCAGTTCTAAAAGAGGTAAAGACTCGACCTGAAACCCTTCTCTGCAAGCATGAGTTAATTCAGCCGCAGCGAGTCAGTCGGGTATTAATAAACAACATAGCGTTAGTAGAGGGCCTTTAATAAATCACCAGCGCCTTGATCAAGTAAGTTCCGAGCAAGGTTTTCACCTAATTGCTGAGCATTATTCGCTTCATCTGTAAGCTCAGCCCTAATAATGTTTGCCCATCAACACTACCTACACGGCCTTCAATATGAATTTTACCATCTTGGAGTGTTGCATAACCTGCAATCGGCACCTGACAACCACCTTCAAGATAAGCATTGAATGCCGCTCAGCACGTACACATACATCTGTCTCTGGGTGTAGAAGTGGCTGAATTAAAGCCAACATTCTTGGTCATCTGCACGGCATTCCAAACCAAGGCGCCCTGTCCCACCGCAGGCAACTTACACTGGCTCGATACAGTGGCGAATGCGTTCTGCCAATCCTAAACGTTTTAAACCAGCACTCGCCAAGATAATAGCATCATATGACCATCGCTAGCTTCGCTAAGCGGGTACCGACATTACCACGTAAATCAATAATTGTAGATCTGGACGTTGTTTTAAAATTTGTGATTTACGACGTAAACTTGAGGTGCCAACTTTTGCTCCTTGCGGCAAATCAGCAAATTTTTCAAATTGATTCGAAACAAAAGCATCTAACGGATCTTCACGTTCGCAAATTACGGCCAAGTTAAACCTTCTGGTAATGCCATCGGAACATCTTTCATGAATGTACAGCAAGGTCCGCACGACCATCTAAAAGTGCTGCTTCCAATTCTTAACGAACAACCCTTTGCCACCAATTTTTGCTAAAGGTGTATCTAAAATTTTATCGCCTTGGTGACAAACTTAACCAACTCCACCGTTAAATCTGGGTGAAGCTCCTGTAACGGGCACGAATATGTTCTGCCTGCCAAAGAGCAAGTGGGCTTTGTCGTGTAGCAATTTTCAAGGTTTTCATAAATTCAAGCATGGGCTGGTCAAACAATACACCCTAAACTTAACTTGATCCCTTAAAATTGCAAGTAAAATCTCACAAGCAAAAATAAGATGAATACAGGTTAAAGTTGGTGTATCCGTTCTCTAAGGGTAGATAAATGACGGCGGCTTACGGAAAGTCTTTCATCTAAGCCACGTAAGCGAACTGATATTGGCCCGAACTTACTAGCTCCAAACCATCTAATAAGCAATCGAGACCAATGCATTACGGTGAATACGGATGAACTGATCTGCGAACTCAGTTTCAAGTTCTTTAAGTGTTTCGTCAATCAATACGCTGCCATTTTTATGACGTACCGTGACATATTTCTGATCTGCTAAAAAGTAATAGATATTTTCAACAGGAATAGCTCAACCCCACGATAGGTTTTAGCAGCAATTTGATGACGTTGTTTTTAAATCTGTAAAAGCTCAGGTTTAGCAAAGCGCTGAGCTGTGCTTGTGTTACTGGGTTATTGCTTAAATGTCTGCTCCAGCTCTTGAGGATCAATGGGCTAAGAAGATAAGCTTGTGCTTGTGACTTAAATGCCTCCAATGCATGCTGATCATAAGCTGTGCAAAACACTATGGCAGGTCGAGGATTAAGTTGGCTTAATTGCTCCGCACAGACGAGACCATTCATACCCGGCATCTGGATATCAAGTAAAATCACATCTGGGTGATGAAGCCGTGCCTGTTCCAAGGCATCTTGGCCATGATGAGCTGTTGCGACAACCTCATGTCCCATCTTTGAAACTAAACGTGACAATCGTTCCACTGCAGTGGTTCGTCATCACAATTAGCACCTCATTCATCCTCCTTGTCACCGTTACTTGGTCCATTTTTTTATGGTAACTCTGACTGACTATTATTTTGATTGTATTGATAGCTCATAATAGTGGTATATAAAGCCTCACCCTTATATACCTGGAATCTCACTGAATTCCCATAATACGCTTTTAAGCGCTGTTTAACATTTTCAAGAGCGATTCCATGCCCTTTCCGTGAATTTATTGTATCGTGTGTATAAGGGTTGGTAATGACTATACTGACCTGATTTTGCAATATTTCAACCAATACCCCAATGGTTGCTTTACCCATCATTGGCTCTACCCCATGAAAAATACTATTCTCTAATAAAGGTTGTAATGTCAATAAAGGAATAGTGACCTGTTTTAATTGCAAAGGTTCAATTTCCACTTTCCATTCGACTTTTAAACGCTCGCCCAAACGTATTTGCTCAATCATTAAATTGTTTACTAAGCTCAATTTCTTCATGCAAGCTCACCAATTTAATTCTTGAAAACTCGCCCTAAACAGTCGTGACAGGCTAATTAACATACTTCTGCTTTATCTGGATCTATCGTTATTAAACTCACCAATTATTTAGACTATTAAATAAAAAATGAGGATGAATGCGAGCCTGCATTGCCTGAATACGGGCATTTAATTCTGCATATTGTTGGTGTAACCATTGTTCTCGAACATATAAATAACGCAGACAAAAGGCCCCTAATAATATTCCATAACTTAAATATAAAGGGACATTGGTAAAATAAATGCTCCAGTCCTGCGCTATAACAGATGTTTTTTTCAAAACTCCAAACTGAAAAAAATTGCTTATTATGGTGGTTACCACAACTATCGCTTGCAGCATAACAAAGCCAATTACCAAAGCATATTTTTGCTGTAGCTGACTAAAAAAATCCTGAAAATGTTCAACCAATGCAAAAAAAGACAAAATCACCCAGTTAATAAAAACGATATATTGTAAAAGACGTGACCGTTTAATGCATGCCAGACTGCGCTTCAGCCAAAGCTAAAACCAGAGCTAAAACATTACTTGCGATAATTAATTCTAATAAATGTTGCCAACGATCAATTTCGTAAAAAAATAGAGGAATTTGATTTCGATATGCTGTAGAAACAACTTTGTTTGTGAGCTTCGGCAAGTGATATACTCTTTTTATTTACTGAGCCACCATGACCACATCTTCAATCCCCTAATTCAGCAGCCCCAAACCAAACCTCAGGTATGTGGGGTGGTCGTTTTTCTGAAGCGACGGATGCTTTTGTAGCCGAATTTACCGCCTCTGTTCATTTGACCAGCGTTTTTATAAGCAAGACATCGCTGGTTCTATTGCGCATGCTACCATGCTTGCGAAAGTTGCGTACTGACAGAAGCAGAACGAGACGACATTATTGAAGGTTTAAGCACCATTCGTGCAGAAATTGAAGCTGGAACTTTTGAATGGCGTATCGATCTTGAAGATGTTCACATGAACATTGAATCACGTTTGACTCAACGTATCGGTATTACAGGTAAAACTTCAACACTGGCCGTAGCCGTAACGACCAAGTTGCAACTGATATCCGTCTTTATCTCCGCGACGAAATTGACGACATTTTAGGCTTATTAGAGCGTTTACAAAAAGGTTGTTGGGTTGGCTGCCAAAAATGTAATACTATTATGCCTGGCTTTACACACTTACAAACAGCTCAACCGGTAACTTTCGCCATCACTTGTTGGCATGGTTTGAAATGTTAGTTCGTGATACTGAACGTCTTCAAGACTGCCGTAAGCGTGTTAACCGTATGCCACTTGTCTGCGCTCTCGCTGGTACAACTTACCCGATTGATCGTGCTTATACAGCAGAGTTACTAGGCTTTGAAGCTGTATCTGAAAACTCTCTTGATGCTGTATCTGATCGTGATTTTGCTATCGAATTTAATGCAGCAGCATCTTTAATCATGATGCATTTATCGCGTATGTCTGAAGAACTTATTCTTTGGACTTCTGCACAGTTAAATTCGTAATATTCCTGATCGCTTCTGTACTGGTTCTCAATCATGCCGCAGAAGAAAAACCCTGATGTTCCGGAACCATCCGTGGTAAATCTGGCCGCGTATTTGGTGACTTAATTAGCTTACTTACGCTTATGAAAGGTCAACCACTGGCGTACAACAAGACAACAAGAAGATAAAGAACCTTTATTTGATGCCATTGATACCGTTCGTGGTTCACTCATGGCGTTTGCTGACATGATCCCTGCATTGGTTCCAAATGTTGAAATCATGCGTGAAGCTGCTCTTCGCGGATTCTCTACAGCAACTGACCTTGCTGACTATTTAGTGAAAAAAGGCGTTGCGTTCCGTGATGCACATGAAATTGTAGGTAAAGCTGTTGCATTAGGTGTTGCTGAAGAAAAAGATTTATCTGAGTTAACACTTGAGCAATTACAACAATTCTCTGACCTAATTACAGCAGATGTATTTGATAAAGCTTTGACACTAGAAGCTTCGGTAAATGCACGTGATCATATTGCGGAACTTCACCAAAACAGGTTGAAGCTGCGATTGCACGTGCCCATAAACGTCTAGAACAGTTATACGCTTAAGGATACAAAATGAGTCGACAAGTATTTTGCCGTAAATACCAAAAGGAAATGGAAGGATTGGACTTTGCTCCATTTCCAGGTGCCAAAGGCCAAGAATTTTTGAAAATGTTTCTAAGCAAGCATGGCAAGAATGGTTACAGCACCAAACTACGCTAATTAATGAAAAGCGTTTAAACGTGTTTGAACCAGAAGCGAAAAAATTCCTTGAAGAGCAACGTGAGAAGTTCTTCAATAATGATGAGAGCGTTGAAAAAGCGGAAGGCTGGAAACCAGAATAACAGGTTTATTCCAAGCCCATCATTTTTTAAAAAGGCAGGTTTATATACATAGACCTGCCTTTTTTTACGTGAAACTTACACAAACATATAAAGCCTTACATAGAGCGCACAGGACTCTACATGACATGAAATAGCTGAAACTTTAATATCAATTCATAGCAAGTAAGACACGATCCCTGTCGTGTTTTCTCTTAATGCACTTGATTTTCTGTCCTGAACTTCCCCCCAAAGTTCGGGACATTTTTTTATCTATTATTTTAAAAAAATAAAAAAGCCTTGTCTGAAACAAGGCCTTTAAATATCTCAGCTCACATATTACTTTTCGTGTACTTTTGCTTCAATTTCTTCAATTTTGGTATGACGTGCATCAAAGCCTTTGCCATGTAAATGACTTGTTCAGCAATATTACGAGCGTGATCACCGATACGCTCTAAAGAACGTAAAACCCACATGACATTAATCACACGAGCAATATGACGCGGGTCTTCAATCATATAAGTCATTAAAGTACGCGTTGCCGACTGATATTCACGGTCAATGTCAGCATCGGCTAAAAGTACACGTAATGCCTGATCTGCATCTAAACGTGCAAAAGCATCAAGTGCGTCATGAATCATGACCCGTACTTGGTTACCAATATGACGTGTTTCCATGTAGCCACGAGAGAACCGCCCTCTTCACATAGATTTTGCGCAATACGGGCAATTTTTGCAGCTTCATCCCCAATACGCTCTAGGTCAGTATTGGCTTTGCTCATGGCAATTACCATACGCAAGTCAATTGCTGCGGATGACGACGTGCCAAAATCAGCGTCAGCCTCATCGTATTGATTGACCGCATTATCTTTAAATTGAACATCAATTGCTAAGTTCGCATCTGTATCAAGCAAAGAATGAATTGCATTGGCAACCTGTTGTTCGACCAAGCCACCCATGGTCATAAACTTTGTGTTCACATCTTGCAAATCTTCATTAAATTGAGAAGAAATATGATGGCTTAACACCGGATTACTCGGACTCAAGGGAAGCCTCCAACATGATGGCGCAGGGATAAAATGATTGAGCATTAAAACACATCAATCATTAAATTTTTATGACAAAATTAAATTTCAGATAAAAGCATTTTTTATTACTGATACGTTAACCAGCTATTTAATTCAACTAGATCTTTTCTCCTAGCTGACCTACAGCGCTTTTAAACGTAATACATTTAATAAATAGTCATACTGAGCATTAAGATAATCCTGTTTTGCTGAAAAAGCATTACGCTGCGCCAATAAAACATCGACCATACTTTTAAGCCTTCGTTATAACTTGCTTTTGAAGCTTGAGAAACAAGTGCTGAAGAGTCCATTGCCGCCTTTCTTGCTTCAAGCTTTGCTCGGTCGGTATCTACCTGCATAAAAGCACTTTTCACATCGACATTGGCACGGCGAATGGCCGCATCAAGTTGGGCTTGCGCTTTATTTAACTCCACACTGGCTTTTTAATAGAAGTTCGGGTCCGGCCTCCATTAAATAAGTTCCAGTTCATTTCTACCCCGACCTGATCAAACTTCCCATCAGTTGAAATCAGCGTTTCTGGCGTTTGTTTGGTATAACCATAACTCGCCACTGCATCTATCTGGATAAAGTGCAGCTTTTTCCACACGACGTTGATCTTCAGCATATCGCCTTTGTAAACGTGCTTGTTGAATCTTTAAATTTGCTGTTGGGCTAATCCTAACCACTCATCGAGCTGTGCCGGATAAGGTTTTGAAAGATAAAATCACTTCTCAATACAGCAAGCCTATCTTGATACGGACCAATATATTCAATAGTTGCTCTTGAGCCAATAAAAGCTGCACATTGGTAGCAATACGTTGGCTCGGGCATTTTGATATGGGCATTTGCTTCACTCACATCACTACGTGCTACCAACCTTCTTAAGCTGGCGTTCATCATATGAGCCTGTTTCAAGCAAGGCTTTTCTTCTGTAAATATGCAGCGGTAAGTCCTGCTGACGCAGTACATTAAAATAGGCTTCACTACATTAAAACATGATCTTGTTTTTGCAGTCTTAAAGTAATTTCACTAAGGGCAACCGAAGTTTTAACCGTTTATAACCTTCCCATGCATCCATACGAAAAAGAGGCTGACGGCAGATAAACTAGCCTGTTTGGTAGTCGATGTATTACTTACCAAAGCATCGGAAAGTCCTTCCTGATCAACACCAGGAAAATTTGAACGCTTTACCGTTTGTCGATTACGGTAATATTCCAGATAATTAACTGTTGGTATAAAGCGCCTGTTGCTAAGCCTAAATTAAGCTGATCTGCTTCAAACTGTGTGATTCGCTTGCCACGTCGGATCATTAGTTTGCCGCTCATAATTTCAACTAAATCAGAGCAAAACTCGACGATGTAAAACTCCATAAACCCGACAAGCATTAATTTATTTCATTGTTTAAATCAACGATAAAACTTGGCTTAAGACTAAGAAAATTTAATTTAACTCAAGCCAGTAAAAGTTTCATTTTTATGTATTTTCAGGCTTTGATAACATCAAAATACAATGAAATCAAAAACATACCTGCCCACCCATCCATGAGACACTTTCGCCAACCAAAACAATGGCAAAAATTCGCTGCAACAAGAGTTCAAATAAGTTAAAGTGGTGGCTTTACTGCATTACAGTTTTTAACCCGAAACCAAAAGCAAATAACCCAAAAACATAGGAATCAGCATCATATAGCCAGCAACAAGTAAATTTGTTGAACTTTGCAGTAGCCCACCACCTGTAATTAATAAAGTTGGAAGCAAGATGACTGCCCCACCACCCATATCATCCCATTGCAGCTTAGCAGCAATACCCGATCTATAATCTTTGCGGCCCATGAATAAATGAATAGGTTGCACCCGCTACCAGCCCAAGAAAAATACCAAAAATTTTATTCCATTCATTTGTACTCTCTGTGCTGCGTGGCTTTCGCCCATAGATAATAAACTTACCCCACAACACCCAACACAAACTTAGGAACCACGTTTTAGATAAAACTTTACGGTCAAAGAATCGCTCTAAACTGCTGCAATGAGTGAGCCGAACAATTGAAACCACCGTACCAATCGTAATTCCGGCATAATGCATGAAGAATAAAAAGCTAGTGATATATCCCAACGCCACAACACCTAAAAGAATAATAGAATATTTCGCCCAATAAATTGTCGATGTTCCCGAATGGCCTGAATGCATCAATGCCTGTAAAAGCCCACCTCCCCCCCATAGCAACCGCGCCAATTGCAAGTGGTCGAGTGTTGGGCAAATGCTGCGGCTGTGCCCGTGGTTCCCCATAAGAAAGAGGCTACTAAAATTGCAATAGTGCCACCATAACTACTATTTTAATAAGCTAATCATGTCGGCATTCCGATCTAAATATCTTCTGCCATTTGTCTCGCTAATGAAGTTGACGGCTACTACCCTCTAAACCAGCTCTTGCCATCGACCCTTCTAATAAAAAAGAAAGTTGTGCGGCGATATAGCTAACACGCTGTGAATCTTTTAATAAGCGATTTAAATGCTCGGCAACAATCGCCTCAACTTGTTCTTTATGTTGTCTTACAGCATTTCGTCCTGAACTGTTCGCTGGGAACTCTGCGGCAGCATTTAATAGCCCACATCCTCTAAAACCCTTTTCATAAGCAAACTCGGCATGATCTTGATAGGCATCAAATACGGCCAAAATAGCTTCTTTAGCTGTTTTTTTTTTCTAAACGCTTTTGATAAAGGTCTAACCACTCTTGATGTCGTGCAGCAATATAGGCATCAACAAGTTCACCTTTTGAAGAAAAATTATGTAAAGCGACATTTTGGCTACATCTGCTTTAGCCGTAACCGTATTAATTCCTGTTGCGGTAATGCCATCGTTATAAAACAGTGTTGCCGCTGCATCGAGAATTTCTGTCTTGCTGTTCTATCATTCATAGCTTTTACTTAAGTAGACCGACCTACCTAATAAAAGATTTCTAACAGTGATGCAATCTTTTTAAGCGTTATAATTTGAGCAATATCAATTTCGATAAAAATATAAAGATGAAAAAAATTCTAATGATGAGTATGTGCAGTGCACTACTTTTAGCTGGCTGCAATAAAACCTCACAGCAAGATCAAACTGTATCTAAAGAGCAAAAATCAACTGCGCAAAAGGCCACCGAACAGCGAGACAGTAGTTGCTTGCAAATTATGGTAGCCATGCACACGATTAATCAGAACAGTAAAATAGAAGACTTAAATCAAATTAATGAAAAGCTTAAAAACTGTGTTCCTTCGTTAAAAAATGAGGAACAGCTTAAGCTAATTGATGCATCAACAACCATGTATCAACGTTTTCTTAAACAAGACTACACTGATAAAACAGCTAGAGCTTTTGAAGCATTTGGCTATGCTGTTTTAGAACAGAAACAAGACCTTAAAAAGGTGATTCAAAGTCAGAAAAAGCTCTTCGCCCAACTGAGCCCGCGTGATCAATATTTACTTCAACATGAAGGCCAAGCCTATATTGAGCTGCTCTATCAAGGTGAAGGTATGTTTACTTATCGTCGCCAGCCAAACTACTTAGTTGATGTTTTTTCTAAGGCTTTACCTGCTGACCAGAAAGAATTTTTATCTCGTATGGCGAAAGACAATCAAGACATTTTCTATAACGATGGTGCTTTGGCTGTTTCATGGAAAGAGCTCACTGAACGTGCTTTATTTGGGAAAATTTATTCAAAAATATCCAAAGAGTTATTTTATTAATGATGCCAAATTACTCTTCAATGAATATCGATACTTCATTTCTTTGGTCTAGATAATACGCCTGTGTCGGATGAATATGCCCCGAACACATGGTTTGACCAAGATGCACTTCAGCAAATCCGCTTTTTATCAACTCAGAGCCAATCAAGTTTAGCGAAACCTGCCCAACAATTTCTCAAGTTATTGCCACCCTGTCGATGAGCGCAATAAGCAATTTAAAATAGATTTAACTGATGAAAATAGGCAAAAGAAATCTACCTATCAGATGTGCATGAACAACTTGAACAGTTATTAAAATTTGATTCGCCATGGAACACGGAAGTCTATCGTGACTGCCATATAGATGCGGTTTGTATAGATACAAATTGACAATGCCAGCCAACCTAAAACATGTTAGTCTTTAAATCGCTTGACGGAGCGCGAGTAATAGCTCGCTGAGATTGTGTAAATTTCGTGTTATCGCAACACCAGTTTGATCACAAGTACCGTTGAACCTGATCAGGTTAAGACCTGCGTAGGAATCAAGCCATCTGAAAACCTAAGCCCTCAATTTATCTAGTTCAAGATAAATCCGCCATCGTTTTGGTCGTGCTTGATTCGTTGATGTTATTCATAAGGATCATGTGATGAACCAATTAACGAATCTCTCTTCTGCTGAAATTTCAGCACAACAACAAGATGCAAAGACTTAACCCGCATCTTACCCGCTTCTAAAAAAGTTTATATTGAAGGCTCTCGCCCTGATATTCAGGTTCCAATGCGAGAAATTTCTTTAACCGATACCCCAACTGGCCTTGGTGTGAGCACAACCCACCTATTATGGTATATGACACTTCAGGTGTTTATACTGACCCGAATGTTCAAATTGATTAAATAAAGGTTTACCTTCAGTTCGTCAAAAATGGATTGAAGAGCGTAACGATACTGACGTTCTTTCTGGCCTAACTTCAAAGTTTGGACAGAGCGTTTAAAAGATATTCGTACTGCTGATATTCGCTTTGCACATATTCAAAACCCACGCCGTGCTAAAGCAGGCAAAAATGTCACTCAAATGCACTATGCCAAGCAAGGTATTATCACGCCTGAAATGGAATATATTGCAATTCGTGAAAATCAGCGTCAACGCGAAGCTGTAGATATGCGTCAGCACCCAGGTCAAAACTTTGGTGCGAAAAACTTAAAAGAAATTACACCTGAGTTTGTTCGCCAAGAAGTTGCCGAAGGCCGCGCTATTATTCCTGCCAACATTAACCACCCAGAACTTGAACCAATGATTATTGGCCGTAATTTCTTGGTTAAGATTAATGCCAATATTGGTAACTCGGCGCTTGGTTCTTCAATTGATGAAGAAGTTGCGAAAATGACATGGGCAACCCGTTGGGGCGCTGACACCATTATGGACTTGTCTACAGGTAAGAACATTCATGAAACACGTGAATGGATTATTCGTAACTCACCAGTTCCAATCGGTACCGTACCAATTTATCAAGCACTTGAAAAAGTTGATGGTGTTGCCGAGAACCTGACTTGGGAAATCTTTAAAGACACGCTTATTGAACAAGCTGAACAAGGTGTTGACTACTTCACCATTCACGCAGGTGTTCTACTTCGTTATGTGCCACTTACAGCAAACCGTTTAACAGGTATTGTGTCTCGTGGTGGTTCAATCATGGCGCAGTGGTGTCTCGCTCATCATGAAGAGAACTTCTTATACACACACTTCGATGAAATCTGTGAAATCATGAAAGCCTATGATGTGTCATTTAGCTTAGGCGATGGCTTACGTCCGGGTTGTATTCAAGATGCAAATGACGAAGCGCAGTTCAGCGAACTTAAACACTGGGTGAGCTGACTCACCGTGCATGGGAACATGATGTGCAGGTCATGATCGAAGGTCCGGGCCACGTACCAATGCACATGATTAAAGAACATGGACTTGCAGTTAGAAGTATGTAAAGAAGCTCCATTCTATACGCTTGGGCCTTTAACTACAGACATCGCTCCGGGTTACGACCACATTACTTCTGCTATTGGTGCAGCTATGATTGGCTGTATGGTACAGCAATGCTTTGCTATGTGACACCTAAAGAACATTTAGGTTTGCCAAACAAGAAAGATGTGAAAGACGGAATTATTACCTACAAGATTGCAGCACACGCAGCCGATCTTGCCAAAGGTCATCCGGGTGCACAGGTTCGTGATAATGCCTTGTCTAAGCACGTTTCGAATTCCGTTGGGACGACCAGTTCAACCTAAGTCTAGACCCAGATACAGCACGCAGCATGCATGACGAGACTTTACCAAAAGAAGCGCATAAATCTGCTCACTTTTGCTCAATGTGTGGTCCAAAATTCTGTTCGATGAAAATCACCCAGAATGTTCGTGACTATGCCAACAATCTCACCAATAGCGATTCAGAGGTTGAAGAAGGCCTCAAAGCGATGAAAGAGGTTTATCAAGAGCAAGGACAAAAACTGTATCATAAAGTGTAAATATTCAAAAAAAACACTTGCCTAGCCATGATTCTCGGTTAGGATGAAATAAATAGATTTCGTCCTGATCGAATCATGAGTATTGTCGAGCGTCCAAGTTATACATATAAAGATGTCGAAGTAACATCACGTGAACCTCTGTTCAGTGGTTTATTCAAGTTGAAAAGTCAGCCTTCGACATCGTCTATTTAATCAATCTGAATATACTCCTGTATTGCAGCGCGAACTTGTGCATCGGCCTGAAGCGGCTGGCGTTCTACTCTACAATGATCAAAAACAACAGTTTGCCCTGATTGAACAGTTTCGTGTTGGTGCTTTAGATGACTCCCATTCGCCATGGCAACTCGAAATTATCGCAGGCGTATTAGATGGCAATGAATCACCAGAAAGTTGCATTCGACGCGAGAGCCTGAAGAATCAGGTTGCGAAGTTCAGGATTTAGAACATCTATTTAGTTTTACCCATCAGCTGGCGCCTGTTCAGAGTTATTTCATCTGTACGTTGCCGAAACCAATTTACCTGCTGTAGGTGGTGTTTTTGGGTAGATAATGAGGGTGAAAATATTCAGCTGCATTTGTTTAGTTATAGTGAAATTCAAACACTACTCAACAGCGGACGTTTAAAAATGCCCCTGTTATTATGGCATTACAATGGCTGGCTCAACACAGCAAAACGATAATAAATCCGAAGAGGTAGGACGGTGACTTTTCAAGTCTCAACACTTTCACAAAAAAATCATGTCATCATACAAATTACCGATACACATTTATTGGAGTATCCACAGCTAGAATTTGTGGGGATGAATCCTGAAGAAAGTTTCCACGCCATTATTCAACAGATACTAAAACAACATCCCGAAGCTGATGCGATTATTCATACCGGTGACCTCGCACAAGCCCCAACACCTATTACCTACAACGTTATATCAATTTTATGCAAACCTTGGTCTGCCTTTTTTCCAGACCCTCTAATCATGACAATGTCGACCACTTTCCTCTACATAACGAAACCATCAACAACCTGTAGTTGTCGGTTTAGGAAACTGGCGTGTGATTATGCTAATAGCGCTGTAAAGGGAAAAGTAGATGGTCATCTGTCTTCGGAACAATTAGAAAATTTAGCGAAATTACTTGAACAATTTGCAGATCATCCTGTTTTGCTGCTTGTCATCACCATCCATTTGCCATGAAATCAAAATGGATTGACCACCATAAGCTTCAAAACTCAAATGCACTTTTAGATACTTTAAGTCCATTTCAAAACGTGAAGGCCTAGTCTGCGGGCATGTTCATCAAGATTCCTTAATATCTGGCAAGGTATCGAGTTTTTTCTACGCCTTCCACAAGTGTACAGTTTAAGCCGTTTAGTAATGATTTTGCACTCGACCAAAATGCACCGGGTTATCGTTACATTCGTCTGAATAACGATGGTAGTTTTGAAACAAAAGTGTTTCGCCTTGAAAATTTCAAAACCCGTATAAATACTGATATTTCAGGTTATTAGCCCTAAAGTTTATATAACGCAAAAGAATTATGACTAGGGTAAACACGTTTTGAAATATTTACGGGACAGAATGACTATCATCTTGCAGGAAAATCTATATGATGACGACCCGATGGAAAAATCCATCGATGGTTTCTATAAAAACACTTGCATCACCATATTTTTGCGTATAGATAATACGTGTATGATGAGGAATGCCCTATTATGGCGAATGACAACCACAACCAAGTTTGATGAACATACAGAAGTTGTAGTAGAAGGTGATAAAGCTTCTGCAAAACGTGCACGTAAAGTGAAACCTAAAACTTCTGACGTAGGCTCAACTGCAAGTTATTTGGTATTGCACCTTATCAAC